>JBILTA010000532.1:0-4276 GCA_044371785.1 Pirellulaceae bacterium
CGAGTTTGTTGGCGCTAACTACGAAGGGAACTAAGTCTCGCGCAAAGTCAAAGCATGGTATGATGATTCCTTTAACAGACATATGCCTAAGGAACGCCCCCATGATCTCCCACAAAAGTAAACTCTACAGTTGGATTCTCATTTCGTCCGTTGCCTTGGGTTGCTCAGCAAAAACGACTCCACCCAAAGCAGCCGAACAAAACATGGCAGCTACCTCGCCAACATCAAGCAATTCAGTAACGACGGAAAATCAAAAAAAGCTTTTGGCTGCCAAAGATGCTTTGTTCACGAAACTCTCCGGCAAACTCATGGAAACGATGGCACAGAATGGGCCCGTTGCCGCAATCGCCGTTTGCAACCAAGAAGCTTCGAAAATCGCCGCCGAGGTTGCCGAACAACAGGGCGTGCAAATAGGACGAGTCGGAGTTCGCTTGCGTAACCCGAACAATGTTGCCCCTGACTGGGCTATAGAATTGATTGCCGCCAAAACAAACACACCAACATTTCTGAAACTGGCAGATGGAAAAGATGCAGCCCTACTCCCCATCAAACTACAAGCCACCTGCTTGATGTGTCACGGCCCCAAAGAGCAAATTGCAGCGGATGTTCTCGCCCAAATCGCAAAACTCTATCCTGACGATCAAGCCACTGGCTTTCAGGAAGGAGAGTTACGTGGTTGGTTCTGGGTGGTGTCCCGTGATTAGCCTCCACATCTGAACGCCCAGAATCTTCACAATTCCCACCAAAGCTTAACATTCATTTCGAAATAGCAGCTACTAGACTACCCGTACCTCCCAGCCTTAACCTTGATAAGAATAGATACACCGAATTATGAAGAGTTTTTCCTTCTGGATAAACAAATCGTTAAAAACAGATGAAGGGGACGACGATATCGCTTGAGAAGATTTAACACTCATAGGGGTTGAATCGATTTTTCTGCTACGAGACCAAACGAGCGCACGTATGCGAAATCACCTCTCGCCGAAGCGAATCACTACGCTAGCATTTTGGATATCTACCATCAAATGGCAACAGAAAGCTATTGCTATCGTTGCCTTTGTAGCCTTGGATTCAGTGGCATCTGCTCAAGTTTCATATGTGGATACTATCATCCCTGAGCCTGCTCCCTACACAGCGGGCATTGAATATCCTCAACAGCCAACCACGGAAGAGATTCTTGAACGCCTAAAGGCAGCAGAAGCGAAGATAGCTGAGCTTTCCGAGGAAGGTGCTAACGCTAAAGACGAAAAGCCAGAAGACAAGAAGGAAGAGAAAAAGGAAGAAAAGAAGAAAGGCTGGTTCGAGAAGTATAAATTTAGCGGCTACACCCAATTGCGTATTAATGAAACACTCGAAGAGGAACCAGGTGGCGCTCTTGCTCAACATGTTGGAGACTCCTCCGTAGGACGCAACAATGAGTTTTTGATTCGACGAGCACGCTTGACGTTTGAAGGTGACGTAACCGATCGAGTTTATGTTTATCTGCAACCCGATTTTGCTTCTTCTGTACCGGGCAGCAGCGACAGCAATCAGTTTGCACAGATACGCGACTGGTATGCTGATCTCTACTTGGATGAATGCAAAGAGTATCGTGTTCGAGTTGGCCAGTCCAAAATTCCATATGGCTGGGAGAATCTCCAATCCAGCCGAAACCGTTTACCATTAGATCGAAATGATGCCTTCAATAGCGGTGCCAAAAATGAACGTGACTTAGGCGCGTTCTTCTACTGGACCCCACAATATGCTCAAGACTTCTTTGAAACTGCGATTGATGAGAATCTAAAGGGTTCCGGCAACTACGGCGTATTCGGTTTCGGAGTCTACAACGGCCAGGGTGGTTCGCTTCGAGAACAGAACGATAACTTGCATGTTATCTCGCGTCTCGCGTTACCTTACACGTTCAACAATGGCCAAATGATGGAGGTTGGAATTCAAGGCTACTATGGTAAGTATACCGTTCTCAGCACGCCAATTAGTCCATTGGGTGTCGGCCCAACATCCCGGCCATTAGGAACCCTTGAACGAGGAAATGTACCTGGCATACTTGATGAGCGTATTGGAACGACTTTGGTTTATTACCCCCAGCCCCTCGGTTTTCAAACAGAGTGGACGGTGGGCCGTGGACCGGGCTTAAATGACGCCCAAACCGAAGTCGTTGATCGACCACTTTATGGTGGCTACGCGATGGTTATGCGTCGATACGAAACAGATTGTTATGGAGAAATCTGGCCATTCTTTCGCTGGAGTTTCTACAACGGTGGCTATAAGTCCGAACTTAATGCCCCATTTTCAGAAATCAGTGAACTTGAACTTGGTTGCGAATGGCAAATGACCAAGTATGTCGAACTCGTTTCGATGTATACGTGGACAGAACGTACCAACACTCGCGGTATCAACGCCGCAAACCAACTTTCCTATCAACAATTCGATGGCGATCTATTGAGATTCCAACTTCAAGTTCGTTATTGAAGTGCTCGAAATACCAATGAAGCCACAATCGCTCCGGAGATGGGTCCCACTACTGGGAGCCATGCATAACCCCAATCCGATCCACCTTTCCCTTCAATGGGCAACAAGGCATGTGCCAATCGAGGTGAAAAGTCGCGAGCGGGGTTGATCGCATAGCCGGTCGAACCGCCTAAACTCAAACCCACTGCCCATACCACCATGCCAATAAGTGGCGCTTGCATGGTACCTTCCAACGCTTCGCCGATAGAAGTCGCGATCAACACCAAAGCGAACGTACCAATGAACTCAGACATAAAATTGGCAGGAGTATTTCGTATCGCGGGAGAAGTGCAGAACACCCCCCTTTTCGTCGCTGCATCTTTGGTTTCTTTCCAATGCGGCCAATACTGTATCCACACCAGCACAGCCCCCACAAACGCTCCACAAAACTCGGCCGCCACTTGCACCAAATTGGCTTCCCAGGTTTCTTTGCCGAGCACAATATTGGATATGGGCCCAACTGGATTCAGAGCACCGCTCCCTCCCAGCGCTTTTGCGACAAAGATCCCGCAAGCGACAGCAAATGCCCAGCCTGCAGTTACGACAATCCAGCCACTCCCTTTTGCATAACTTTTCTCCAAACTTGTTGCCGCATTGACACCACCTCCCAAAAGAATCAGTGTCATTGTACCCATGAATTCACCCATGAATTCAGTCATCATCGGAAGGCTCCTAGAGGATATTGCGGCAGGCTAAGTAATGGACAGAAGATTAAACGAAGAGCAATAAAAATTCGAGTGTTCTTCTCGCTCGATCACAAGATCTTAATCGATTTCGATCACACGTGTGCTAGTTTCGATCGCTTCGGGCTTTAGTCCTTCACCAAGCACTTGGTTGGCTTGAATATCACCAGCCTTCAATGTAAACGGTCCAGCCGAGTAGACCTTTGGCTGAAACGCATTGTTTTGCGAACGAACCGTGTAAACCACTTCACTAGTAGTCTCGTCAACAACTTGGACCACAGGTTGTTTGCCTGCTCGGCTCACCACTTTCGGCAAAACTCCAATCACCTGACGACCATCGTTTTCTGCTTGTGAGATCGTTATGGGCCAACCTGCAAACTGCTTTGATTCCGCTAATGGAAATCGGGGCCAACATTCGAACGTGATGGTGCGCTTCTCCTTATTGAACCGAGCAATCCCAAACCCATCCGCACGTTGTTTCTCATCTTTGATGTTGGTTGGGTTTGCATACGCAATCATCGTGATGGGATTACCTAAGCCATCGAGAAAATCACCCGTCCAAGGCAAAGGCGAATTAGGAATAGGATTTTGTCCTGCCTTTTCATCGGCGGGATGCCACCAACGTCCGTAAATCGTATTGACCAACGCGGGGCTCGTAAAGGCAAATGGCCCGTCGCGAAATCGCTCTATACCATGCTGTACGACCACTGCCAAGTGTTGGTCGCCACATAAATGAACACCCCATACGCGTCGAAGCGCCTTCAGTGCTTCATTGCGCTGCGTTTGTGGCCAACCATTGCAATCAAGGTCCGCTAAGAGGCGATCGTTTTCGCCACCATGATTATGCACCGCACCACAGAAAGCCGTTTGCGAAAGTACGGCTTTCATTTCCACAGCTTCCCAATCATTCCCCCAATCGTCTAGGAACTTCATTTGCCTGGCACCCAACAATTGTAGACCTGGGAGATCAATGCTCTTTGGATCATAGTTTGGATCATTGATCTGGTCTGGCCTCGGTCCCATCTGCGGTATCTTGCCTGCAGGAGCCGATTTAAATTTTCGATCTTCCAATATGGCGAAATCGA
>JBILTA010000533.1:0-4274 GCA_044371785.1 Pirellulaceae bacterium
GAAGAGTAGGATGGGTGACGCGGTCTGAAATCGAAAACCTCGATCGTGACTTAGATCGCGATCGAAGAGCTAGATTTTCATTGGCATTCCATGGACCGCAGAACACACCGCGAGTTTGACTTAATTAGGAACTGCGATTCCTGCGATTGCGTTGGGCGGCCTAGCGAGCCGTCCAACCACCATCAACCATCATCATACTTCCGGTGCAAAAACTACTGCATTCGCTCGCTAAGAAAATCGCGGCCCCTTGAATCTCTGGAAGCTCACCCCAACGCCCTAAAGCAACTGCGCCGACGATAAACTTCTTCGCTTCCTCTGTCTCGGCAATCGGTTCGTTCATAGGTGTCAAAAATGGACCGGGACAAATGGCGTTCACCGTGATCCCAAACTCTGCCAACTCCAACCCCAACGCGCGAGTCATCTGGACGACAGCTCCTTTGCTGCTCGCATAGGGAGTTCGGTTCCCTAGCCCAACAACGCCTAAGGTACTCGCCAGATTAATGATGCGCCCGTATTTCGCTTTTTTCATATGAGGCACAACGGCCCGAGATACTAGCCAAGGTCCATTCACATTGGTGGCCATCACTTGCGAAAACTCTTCTTCACTCAAAGTATCGATGGGGCCGCGGATATTGATGCCGGCGTTATTGAAAAGAATATCCACCTTGCCGAATTCGGTGATACAAGCATTCACCACCCGTTCCACATCAGCACTTTTTGTGACATCACCTTCAATACCCAACACCCTTTGCCCCGTCTGTTTTGATATATTGGAAGCGACCGTTGTGATCTCCTCGATCTTGCGACTCACAATCACAAGATCGGCACCTGCGGACGCTAGTCCCAACGCAATGGCTTCCCCTAACCCCTTCGATGCTCCCGTAACCAACGCAACTCGCCCCGACAAGTCAAACAACTTCGTTCCGCGACACAACGATGCTGAATAATGCATAAATGATTCCTCTATGGAACAAAATAATTTCGATATCGAGAAGCTTTCAACGCCTGCACTCAATTCGCTCTGCCAAGCGATTGTAGCGTCGTATCATCACTGGACTCAGCGCGAATTAATCCCCGGATTGAACGACAACGTCTATGCCATGGATGCACGCATTGTGACCGAACAACTATTCCAGCACAACGCGGTAGTCTTGGCACACAACACCGAAGCCGATCCAACGTTTGTTTTCGCGAATCAAATGGGGATGAATTTGTGGGAATATTCGTGGGCTGAAATTATCGGCCTACCGTCGCGTTTAACGGCCGAACCTGACCTCAGACCCAATCGTGAACAACTGCTAACTCGCGTTCGTGACTTCGGTTTCATCGCTGACTACAGTGGCATTCGCGTTTCCAAAAGTGGTCGACGATTTCGTATCGAACAAGCAACCGTTTGGAATGTTCTCCATCCATCGGGCCAGCGCATCGGCCAAGCAGCAACCTTTACCCATTGGACCAATCTAGACGAGATCCACCAATGATTCATTTGCATCATCGAACCGCCTTGATCACGGGGGGCACTCAAGGTGTTGGACGGTCCATCGCTCTTTCGCTTGCACAAGCGGGCGCAAACTTAGTGTTACATGGCCACTTGCTCAACGATGCTGCCGAGGAAACTCGCCGCGATTGCGAAGCGCATGGGGTTCAAGTGCAGCTTGTCGATGGTGACCTAGCTGGCCCAACACTGGAAGCCGTTTCTGCCCTGTATGAAAAGGCGACCGCACTTGCGCCGAGTATTGACCTTTTGATCAACAATGCGGGCACCTATATCGACCGACCTTTTCTGGAAATGGACTTCGAGACCTATCAGAAGACGTTCCGCCTTAACGCAGCAGCTCCCTACTTTTTGACACAACTTTTTGCCAAGCGTTGGATCGCAGAGGCAACACGTGGTCGGATTTTATTTACCGGTTCAATCAACGGAAACTTATCCGAGGCCGATCACACAGCCTACGATTCATCCAAGGGTGCGATCCATGCACTGGTCCGGTCGCTCTGTGTTGCCTTGGCCCCTCACGGTATTCGAGTCAACGGAATTGCCCCCGGCTTGGTACGTACACCCCTTACCAATCGCGTCCTCTCCAGCGACAATGATTTTGTGAAATGGATGGAACTTCATACACCGAATGGCCAAGTTCCCGAAGCGGATGTTTGCGGCGGAGCGGCTGCGTTCTTATTGAGTGACTTGGCGGAACACATCCACGGCCAAATGCTGTTGGTGGATGGGGGCATGAGCATTTGGCAACAGCCCGATTTGCCGACTCATTTGCGGGGCTGTTTATAAGGGCCATTGATAGGGACGGTTGTTGGGAACGGCTAATAGGAACGGTTGAGAATCGTCGAGTTGTTTTGAGCCAGGATGTTTGAGTCAGATCATCAGAAGTGAGAAAGAGTATTCGGCATGCCTCAATGGAATCGCGTCGTAATTATCGGAGTTGGGCTGCTGGGTGGCTCGTTAGCTTTAGCGATGAAACAGCGGGGTTTGGCGAAGTGTATTGCGGGCACAGGCCGTAATGCACAGCGTCTGCAACAGGCTCGTAACGCCGGCTTGATCGACGAAATCTATACCGATATCGAACCCGCCACGCTCGATGCCGACCTGGTCATTGCGTGCACTCCCGTTCAGCAAATCGCTCGGGATATCCTGGCTTCGACCCGTTGGGCCAAGCCAACGACACTATTTACGGACGTCGGCAGCACGAAAGCGGCGATAATTTCCGAACTATCTGGAAAAATTTCTCGCGGCACCTTTGTCGGGTCGCATCCACTGGCTGGGAGCGAAAAAAGTGGCTTTGAAAATGCGCGCCCAGACCTATTCGAAAACCGCTTAACGATCATTACCCCCTCGGAAAACACGCCCCAAGAGGCCACAGAACGCACAAAAGCCCTCTGGAACTCCCTCGGAGCCGAAGTACGGGAAATGAGCCCACCGCAACATGACGCGGTCCTAGCCGTTACCAGCCACCTTCCGCACCTCGTAGCAGCCGCCCTCGCAGCCAATACTCCGCCAAATCATCTCGATTTTGTGGCTGCAGGTTGGCGAGATTGCACTAGAATTGCCGCTGGTGACATCGAACTGTGGTGCCAGATCCTGCGTGAAAACCGCCTCCCTGTCTTGCAGGCTGTAGAGAACTTTGCCAAAGTTCTCCATGGCTGGCGGACTGCACTAGAAAACGATCAGCCTGAACAAATTCTCAGCCTTTTAGAATCGGGAAAACACATCCGTGACCAAGCTGTGGGAAATTGACATCTATCCGAGTGCCGGACAACCCGACACCGCTGGAACTTCCTTAGCCATCGAAGCTCGCGACCTCGGCCTCGCCGACGGACTCCAAGTCACCGCCACTCGAGGTTTCTTGGTCCAAGCGAATGCGGGCGAAGACTCGATCCGGCACGTTGCCACGACGCTCCTCGCTGATCCCGTAACCGAAAAGGCACTTATCGCTCCCGTCGGCGACGTCAGCCTCACTCAACCCCCAGGCTCTAACAGCACTCTGGTGCACGTTCTCTTCAAGCCAGGCGTGATGGACCCTGTGGCCCTGAGCACCAAACAAGCCCTGCTCGATCTCAAACTCGATGTCGAAGAAGTTCGCACATTGCGCAAATATTGGCTCAGCCCGTTGAGCCCAAGCGATCTCAATCGCCTCACTTCTAAACTGCTCTCGAACGACTCGATTGAACAAGTTGTGATCGGCCCTCTAAAGCTCGATCATCTCGATATCGGTACCAAATATGAACTGAAGTTGGCTCACGTTCCTTTACGAAGTTTAAGCGATGACGAGCTCGTAAAGCTCAGCCGTGAGCATCAGTTATCTCTTTCGCTTGCCGAAATGAAGACCATTCAAGCTCACTATGCAACACTCGAGCGCGATCCAACAGATATCGAACTAGAGACCGTTGCTCAAACTTGGAGCGAACATTGCAGCCATAAAACGCTAGCGGGTAAAATTGAATACCGCGATGAAAACGGCACACAACATTTCAAGAACATGTTGCGTGAAACGATCTTCGCCGCCACGGAAACGATTCGTGAAAAACTCGGCGCCGAAGATTGGTGTGTCAAAGTATTCAAAGACAACGCTGGTATCGTTCGCTTCGATGACAAATATAACGTGGTCTTCAAAGTGGAAACCCACAACCATCCCTCTGCGATCGAACCTTATGGAGGTTCCAACACAGGTATCGGTGGTGTGATCCGCGATCCGCTTGGCACAGGTCTTGGGGCCAAACCGATCTGCAACACAGACGTCTTTTGTTTTGCTCCACCCGATACT
>JBILTA010000534.1:0-4254 GCA_044371785.1 Pirellulaceae bacterium
AGGCGGCTCCAATGTTGGTGGTGGAAATCTCAATGCGGGGGCACGACCGCCTCAACCTAATTTGCGTCCAGCGCCCGGCACAAACAACAACCGCCCAGCGCCACGCCCCGGAGACCTAAGTAATCGCCCCAACGTTGGCAACCCCGGTAACCGGCCAGCCACATTGCCAGGTCTCGGTGGTACCGGAATTGGCAGCGGTGCTAACACAAACCGTCCCAACATCGATGCGGCCAATCGCCCTGGAGCTGCAACACTCCCAGGACTCGGCGGCAATGCGGGCAACTGGCTCGGAGAAGGATCCGCAGTAGGTGATCGCGTTTCCAATCGCCCGATGACTCCTCAACAACGTCGCAGCGACATGTCACAAGCAAGGGAAAATCGACCTGCCAACTTGGACCAACGCCGCGATGATCTTTCCAATCGCCTGTCCAATGCTAACAGCGAAGATTGGCAACAGCATCGCAATGACATGGTTGATAATCGACAAGATTTCCGAGGCGACAACCGTGAAGACTGGCAACAGTTCGCTGACGAAAATATCCATAATCACAACGGATGGTACAACGACTGCTGGCACCCCGATGGCGATTGGGATTTCGGTGATGGCTGGAACTACATGTGGGACAACTACCCAGTCGCGAGCGCTTTTGGCGTGACACGCTGGGGAGTCAATCGTGTTGCATATGGCTTCGGGTACTGGGGCTACTACAATCCGTATGCGGTTGCTACACCAGTCGCATACGAAACATACAACTACTCCCAACCCATCGTAAATTATTCGCAACCTGCTCCAACCGACGCTACCCCTGCGACCACTTCAACAGATGGCTCAAACACTCCTGCACAAAGCCCAAGCCAACAAGCTCTGGATGAATCACGAGCCGCCTTCATGAAGGGGGAATACAATATCGCTCTGAATTCGGCAGAAAAGGCACTTAAACTGAACCCCAGCGACACAGCAGTTCACGAATATCGCGGGCTAATCTTATTTGCTTTAGGTCGCTACAAAGATTCGGCCGCCGCAGTTTACGCCATACTCGCTGCAGGACCTGGTTGGGACTGGACCACGATGAGTGGGTTTTACCCCGATTCACAAACCTACACCGACCAATTGCGTCGCTTGGAAGAGTATGTCGAATCAAATCCTAAATCTTCAGATGGAAATTTCTTGCTCGGTTATCACTATTTAACAATGGACTACAAAGAGCAAGCTTCGGAAGCTTTCCAAGCAGCGCTCAAACTGACGCCAAATGATAAGTTGATCAAGCAAATGGTGGCACTGACCACCCCACCTGATCCAAATGCGACCCAACCCCAACCACCTTCCACGGAAGTGCCAGCGGATAAAGTGATCAGCACACAAAACATCGCAGGTACTTGGACAGCCAAGTCGGGCGACTCAACCTTCCAACTCAAGCTGACGGCAGATGGCGTCTTTGACTGGACCTACGGTAAGGAAGGCCAAAGCCAAACCGTAAGTGGTGTCTTTGCGTGCGACAAAAATAACTTGGTGATGAATCCAAACGCAGGTGGCAATATGGTTGCCATCGTTAACCTGGAATCACCCACGCAGTTCAACTTCTTGATGGTGGGTGGTGATCCAAAAGATCCAGGCTTGGAATTCTCCAAAATGTAAATCGCTGGTATCCCAGTAAAGCTCATAAATCCAAAAAAGGGTGTTGGCGACGTAAATCGCTAACACCCTTTTTCAATGTACTCTTTGTTAATGTACTATTTGTTTGTGTACCGACAGCTACCTCAGCTGCCCCCCATCTATTCGATGCGAACTACTTCACCACCAGCTATGGTGATCATCTTCAGAATTATATCGCTCGTTACTGTTGCAGGCAGAGTCTGCACTGACCCATCCATCAACGAGATAAGCAATTCCGGCTTCGCCTTTAAAAACGTATTGATCGACTCGATGCCTTTCACTTCCCAATCCTCTGGTTTTGTCCATGTCACTTCAAACTCGGGCGGAGCTTCGACGAACCAAATCGTGTTGGACGTTCCATCGAGAATATCTTTGAACCCAGGAGGTGCCCCAGGCCGACCAAAAAAGCTTTCTTTCGTTAGTGGAGCCACATAGGGCGTCTTGCCCAATGTCGCGTCTGCACCAGGACGAGCAAAAAATTCAGGCATCTCTCTGATCAATGCAGCGTTATGAGGACTATCCCAAGATTCATCCAACTTGAATCTCTGATAAAGCTCGTTTTGGTCCAAAAATGGCAATAACAAAACACGCCAGCTCAGCAATCGCTTTCCTTCAGGTGAAACGACTGCTTGTGGTGGAAAAAAGCGGAAGGCGGACTCATGGTTGTGCAATGCGAGTGCCAACTGCTTCATGTTGTTCGACGATTGCATTTGCCCTGCGCCGCCAACGAGCCGCGATGACACTCCTTTCAAGAAGTCAGCAAAATTCTCTGGATTTTCAAGCTGCCACACTGCGGATGCGTCTCTTACTTGCGGCAGTATTCGCTCGACCTCCAATTGTTTTTCATTTGCCAATAGCGAGCTCATTGATTCCCGAAAGTTCTTCGCCTTTTCTGGAGTGTCAAAATCAACAACTGCATTCATTCCCTTGTGCAACATATTTGAATCGATTCGCAGCCCTTCCATCGGAACAAACAACATGAACACTCGCAACCCGAAAGGCTGCTTCTCGACATTACCCGCTCCAAGACTCATCGTCATTCGCAATGCTTCGGACATCGAAGCAGAAGGAGCCACACAAATCGCGTTGGATCGATTGGCAGCGCTGATCTGCTTTTGCAATCGCTCTAATTGTACGGCAGGATGCGTTTGCTTCTTATTCAAATCTTTCTTGGCTCCTACCAACAGCAAATCTCCATCTTTCACGATAGATAAGTCAGCAGGTGCAATCAGAGGAGTCAACAGCCCTTGAACAACGCTTAAATCTGCACCCGACTTGACTTGAAAGATGAATAACGGCGGACGTGTTTCCATGATCGAGGAGACGTCGATCACACTATAAACCTTTACCACACCTTGCGATTTTAAATTGGCCACTACATTCTTGGCGTAATCGTAGGCCGTCTCATTCATGGGCATGTTATAGGTCTTTGCCAAACTGGCAATCGACATAACATCCAACTGATCCACATCGCACCAAGCCACTCCTAACGTTGTTTCATCCAGATATGGACTAACCACGTCCGTTGGACTCTTATCTTGAGCCGAGAGCCCCCCTGACGACATCGTGCCAACAAGGCACGTCAACATGACGAGCCAGCGCGTCAATCTGTTCCACTTGCCTTTAAACTTAATCATCTTACTTGTAACCCTTATCGTGAACTATTTCTGACTCTTAACTTCGATCAAAAACGGACTAACCCATGTAACGTAAGGAGCCGAAATGCCTGGTACTTCGCCCTTTATCTCAACCTCAACCAAGTTGTTCCTTGAAGTCGGTTTGACCACCAATTCATAAGGTTTATGGGTGTACGGATTCGGAAGTGCAGGCACAGGCTCAAGAGCATCTAGGTTCTTTGGCAACTCACTATGTATGGCGACATACATCCGAATCGCTTCTTTATTCATAGCGCCGTTGATAATGTACTCCGATCGCGTCGCTGAATTCGAGACTTGTGCAATGGCAGGAAATAGCAATCCGGCAACCAAACTTGCCAGTGACCTTTCTTCTTTGACCCACTTTTCAAAAGCCTTGTTTTCATTGATGCGTGCTTGCAGGGCCACATCATCGGGCAACAGAAAATACTTCATCGCCATATCGCCCTTTTCTCGCATAGAGTCATCAAGATCAATCAACACCAATTGCATCACAGGATATGCTTTAAAACTTTCCTCCTTCCAACCGCGTTGCAACAGATTGGCTTTCGCTTTCTCGACGCTCAATGCTCCCACAACACTGAACGCAAAGGATGTGTCGGCTTCGATATTGAACAACACCTTTTGCATCGCCTCCCACTGCTCCTGCACGACTTTTTCCGGCAAAGGACCTTTTCGGCACTCGGCCAGAAAGGGGAATACACGGTCTACGATTGAAGTTTCCAACTCCAGTGCTGACCTCAAATCGAACATGGGACGAGGCAAACTCGCTAGTGCCCAATAGAAGTTGGGCGAATCCTTGTGCTGCGCAGCCCTTTGAACTTCTTCCGTGATTATGGCTGTAATCGCAATACCGACCAAACTGTGGATTAAAGTATCGCCAGTAGAGATCAACCTAGCTAAGCGATAACCGGTTCGTGTCGTCCGTGTAAAACCATCCCAATC
>JBILTA010000535.1:0-4250 GCA_044371785.1 Pirellulaceae bacterium
CGTGAACGACTGGGGATTAAGGAAGACGAGCCACGTCGATTCCGCTACAAGAGCATTCATAGCTAGCCTATAAGGGCATGGCGGGCCTTGTGGCTGGTTCGGACTGGGGCGGCAGGGTAACGAAGGGTAAAAAGAGGCAGGTAATAGTCAATTCTGTTTTCCGGTGCACGTTGACGACCGGAAAAAGGAAGATTACATTTTGAATTCTGGCAAAAATCCAACAGCGATTCTCGAATGCGGACCACCCGGATGAGTGTAGTTGCTTTGGCTTTACCTAGATGGTGGATGTAGCTCAGTTGGTAGAGCACTGGATTGTGGCTCCAGTTGTCGCGGGTTCGACCCCCGTCATTCACCCTTGGAATCAAATTTACCTCGGCGAGCGAAAGTTCGTCGGGGTTTTTTTATGAACTGAGCTCTCTTCTCCCCTTCCTCGCTTTCTGCTCGCACTGGAGTCGCTACGTGAAAACCGTCGTTCAAATTTCTTTAGATGTTACCGACCTTCAAGAGGCGATTGCCACGGCAGAGATGGCGTTGCGAGCGGGTGTTGATTGGTTGGAGGCAGGCACACCTTTAATTTTGGCGGAAGGATTGCGAGCGGTCCGAGAGTTGAGAGCCCGGTTTCCAGAAGTGCCCATTGTGGCCGACTTGAAAACGATGGATGGTGGCTATCTGGAAGCCGAAATGATGGGGAAAGCGGGCGCGACGCATGTGGTTGTTATGGCACGAGCCCACGAAGAGACGATTCGCTGTGTGGCCAAAGCGGGTAAAGACTACAACGTGGGAGTGATGGGGGATAACTTGGGGTGCCCAGACATGGTGGCGGGGGCAAAGTGGTTGCAAGATTTGGGTTGCGACTATGTGATTCATCATATTGGCTACGACGAGCGACGTGGCATTGCGGCCCGAGGAGAAAAAGCTCCTACGCCTTTGGATCAATTGAAGGAAGTGGTTGATGCGGTTACGGTCCCAGTTCAAGCCGTGGGAGGTCTGAGTATTCAGCAAGCCATTGATACTCCGAAGTATGGTGCGCCGCTGGTCGTTATCGGTGCTCCCTTGGCGATTGATGCTGATCGATTCCAGCGAGCGGGTGGCGATTTGGAAGAGGTATTGCGGCAGATCTGCCAAGCTGTTCACAATTATGGCGATGTGCCTGTTGGTAAAAAGTAATCAAGCTCCTCTCACTTAGGAAATAACGTGGCCACTGCATTACAACCTGCTGTAGTTAACTTTCGAAATGAACCGCATTGTGTCGAACTGCGTGAAGTTCCGTTACCTGTCATTGGTGACGAAGATGTTTTGTTGCAGGTCGGCGCTGTTGGAGTTTGCGGATCCGATTTGCATCAATGGACAGCCGAGCATTCTTGGCCGGTCAATTATCCTGTGATCTTGGGGCATGAGTTTGGTGGTCGCATTGCGGCTCTTGGTTCGCGTGTAGTGGGATGGAAGGAAGGGGATCGTGTGGTGAGCGAGACGGCTGCCATCATCGATCCCAATAATCCCATGAGTCGCCAAGGGCTTTATAATCTGGATCCCACCCGCAAGGGATTTGGATATGGAGTTGACGGTGCGATGACACGTTTTGTACGCGTACCAGCTCGATGTTTGCACCGTGTGCCCGATTCGTTGCCACTTAAGTTCGCTGCTTTAACCGAACCCTGTTGCGTGGCCTTCAATGCGGTTGCACAGAACGTAGATATTTTGCCCGGTGATCGTGTGGCCGTGTTAGGACCGGGACCAATCGGATTATTGTGTGCCGTCATCGCCAAGTTACGTGGCGCGGATGTGGCGGTGGTGGGCATTCCACGCGATGAAGCTCGTTTGGCCATTGCACGCGAAATCGGTTGCACTACGATCGTGAGTGGCTTGGAAGAGTGGGCTAAAGCTCGGGACGGTTTGGGTGTCGAAGGTGTTGTCGATGCGGCTGGGATTTCGGCCACATTGAAGACTGCCATCGATATTGTTCGTCCAGGTGGTTGGGTGAGCAAAGTGGGCTGGGGGCGAGCTCCTATCAACTTTTCGCTAGACCCCATGGTACAGAAGAATGTCAGGCTGCAAGGAAGCTTCAGTCACAATTGGCCGATTTGGGAGCGTGTGTTAGTGCTGTTAGCGAGCGGCCAGATCCCGATTCAGAAAATTCTGGGAGGCGTCTGGGGCTTGGAGCAGTGGCACGATGCGTTTGAAACGATGCATCATGGGTCCATCGCCAAAGCCGTGATTCAAGTCGACAGCTCCTTATAACATCCGTTGAATGTTCCCCTCCAAATTACTTCAAGGCTTAACCTCATGACCGTTCGAATATCAGCGTTTCCCAAGTGCTATTTAGAAATCATCAGTTTCGATCGAACGATGACTGTTTTCGATTGGATTGAAATGTCCAAGCAACTGGATTGTGATGGCTTGGAAATGTATGAAGGCTTTTTTACGAGCCTATCGGCAAGTTATCTCAACGAAGTCAAGGATGCAGTGGAGGCTACGGGGCGAGTTGTTCCGATGCTGTGCTGTTCACCGGACTTCACCAACCCTGATCCGGCTGCTCGAGTTGAAGCGGTCGCCAAACAACAGGCGATGATTAAAGCTGCAAGGATTATTGGTGGGCCAGGTGTGGTTTGTCGAGTGCTCAGTGGCCAGCGTTATCCTGAAGTCGAGCGTAAGCAAGGGATTGCTTGGGTAAGTGAGTGTATTCAGGCTTGCTTGCCTCTGGCCGAAGACCTCGATGTCGTGTTGGGGTTGGAGAACCATTACAAAGATGGGCATTGGAAGTATCCCGAGTTCGCACAAAAGATGGATGTATTTTTGGAGCTTTTGGCGGCGATCCCGGAATCAAAGTATTTCGGGGTTCAGTATGATCCATCCAATGCGGTGGTTGCTGGTGATGATCCTGTCGAGTTGCTCAAGAAGGTGGCGCCTCGAGTCGTCAGCATGCATGCCAGCGATCGTTATCTGTTGCCGGGCAAGACACTCGACGAATTGCGATTGGAAGATGGTACGGTAGGTTATCCACAATTCCTAAAGCATGGAGTTACCGGTAAGGGGCTCAATGACTACGAGTCGATTTTCCGTATTCTTGCCGAGCACAAATATAACAGTTGGATCAGTATCGAAGATGGTATGAATGGACTAGATGAGATGGCTGAGTCGCTGGCCTACCTTCGCAAGATGGTGGCGAAGTATTTTCCTAAAGTCTAGATTTGGACAGGTTAAGGTTGCATTTATCTCGGAAGGGTGGCTGAAGGGTGAGTCCCATTCGGCCACCATTTTTTCCATAATTCTCGCGGCATGCTCCGTCGAGTTCTCGGATGGATCAGTGGTGGTGTTGGCTATCGCGGAGGAGCTTTATGTCAGACAAAAAACTGGCAACCAACGAGAATAGTCCGAGCGCGGCTGAAAACCCATTTACGGCCCCGGTGGAAGGATTGCAGGAGAGTGTTGAGTCTGCGACGCCCACAATCACAAAGCGTTTCACGATTCTGGGTGTTGTTATAGGGATTGGTTACACCGTAGTGCTATTGATCTATGGGGTGCGACTTCATTGGGGTGGGGGCAAAGGCATGTTGCCAGACACGCGGGGCCCAGACTTAGTTGAAGTTGTCGTTCAGGCTTTGGTCGTTGGCGTAGTGTCGACCGTTGTATTGGCGATTGTTGGCGCTGGAGTGGGTACGTTTATTGAGATAGTGGCATCCATCGTGCGAGGGGCTAGAGAATCAAAATGAGTTTCAGTGTGGCTATTCACATATCGATCAAATCGGCACACGTATCTCTTTGGCTATCGCCGGGTGACAGTTTCCAGTTAACTTGATGCTATGACGCCATGATTCCCCAGACGCTGCGTGGGCCCGTCTAGTAGAAGTTCCGCAAAGTCCTCGCTGTCGGGGCCTGTGCCGAGATCGCCCTGTCTTTTTGTCGCGACAGGAATTCTCTATTTTCCAATAGCCAGTCTGTTAAAGAAGCTAGGCGTTGTTGAAATCGACCTTAGTGGCGGGGCAGAAGAAGTTGTCGAGGAGGGAGACGCGTTGATGGTTCATTTCCGCATCGTCGATCATTCAATGTACGCTCGTTAGTCCGTTGATATCCCAAATGGTGTTTATGCTAACCATACAAAACTAGATCCTTCTACTTCTCGACTCGTGTCAGCGGGCGCTTAAAAGGGGCCAGTTAGGGGCGCTTTCAAAAGGGGCCAGTTCGACAAGGAGGTTATCGGTGATTTTCATGGGAAGTACTTTGTTACTTTCCTTGGAGATGCATCGATGGCG
>JBILTA010000067.1:0-13443 GCA_044371785.1 Pirellulaceae bacterium
CCGTTATCTCACTTTGCCTGCTGACAAAAATGGCGAGCTTGGTGTTGGATTATGGAGTGATGCGTATAGTCGTAAGGTCGAAGGATGGCCAGCTCTTTCTGCTGAGGCTGTTGTCTATTTGCATTCCAAGGGGATTCGTTGTGTGGGATCGGATGCGCCGGACTTAGGCGGTGTTAATCCGAAAGATGCTCTGATGACCTATTGGGCATTGGGGAGTAAAGAAATGGTTGGCGTGGAATTTTTGTGTCAGCTTGAGCGAGTACCGAACGAAGCGTACTTCTTGTTTGCTGCGTTGAAGATTCAGAACTGTCATGGTGGTCCTGGTCGGGCCATCGTTTTGTACTAGGGCAGTTGTTGCATCGTGTTGCGGTAACACGATGAAGATGATCCAACGCATTAAACCAAGAAGTATCTCATGACTGCGAAGAAAGACGATCAAACAGAAGAAGCTTCGTCTTCCGAACTGGCGCACGCAAGTGAGGATAGGGGCTTACCTGCGTGGACCATCGCCGATTTACCGGAGCCTAAGCCATTACGGTGGAGTAACTGGGCGAGCTTTATCGGTCCTGGCATCGTGATGATGGGGATCCAAATCGGCGGCGGTGAATGGCTTTTGGGGCCTGCAGTGACGGCGAAGTATGGCGGCGGGCTGATGTGGATCGCGACTGTCGCGATTTTGTTGCAGGTCTTTTACAACATGGAATGCGGACGTTACGCATTGTATTGTGGCGAACCGGTCTTCACGGGCTTTATGCGGTGTTGGCCCAGCCCAAGTTTTTGGGTTGGCTTGATGATGATGCTCAACATCTCGGCACTAGTGCCGGGCCTTTCGACACATGGTGCGGCGATGATCGCCTCGATTTACTTGGATCGTCCACCTAGCAAAGAAGACTTGTGGCTCGTTGTTCCGCTCGCTTATGCGTGCCTCTTTGGCGTGGCTCTCCCCGTGATACTTGGTGGCAAGGTATACAATATCTTGCAGTGGGTTATGACGGCGAAGATCGTTGTGGTTCTCGGATTCTGTTTTGGACTTGGGCTCACCTGTGTAAGTGCAGCGAACTGGTGGAATGTATGGAGTGGTTTTTTGCAATTCGGTAACGTACCAGTGGCGGATGCTGCTGGTAAGGAGCACTTGGTAAACGGCTTTAGTCATTGGTGGAACTACGGCGACTGGCCTGTGATGTCGGGCGCAAGCCTAATTGTTGTGGGGGCCTTCGCAGGATATGCGGGTGGCGGCGGATTAGCGAACTCAACGTACTCCAATTTTGTGCGCGATAAGGGATGGGGGATGGGCTCACAGGTAGGAGCTATTCCCAGTGCGGTGGGTGGTCGCAATGTAACACTGAGCCATGCGGGAAAAGTCTTTCCGATCAACGAGGAAAACTTAAAACGTTGGAAAGGTTGGTGGAAATACATTCTCACCGATCAGGTCCTAGTCTGGGCGCCCGGTTGTTTTGTGGGGATGGCTTTGCCTGCCTTATTGTCTTTACAGTTTGTCGAGTTTTCCACCATCACAGACGAACAAGCTAAGGTGGCTCAGGCCATTATCACGGCCGATGGAATTCGAAATTATGGTTTTTCACCCATGATTGGAAAACTGTTGTGGATTGCCGCATTGTTTACGGGCTTGATGGTCATGCTCCCGAGCCAGATGTCGATTCTGGATGACTTTAGCCGACGCTGGACCGATGCGATTTGGACTGCGAGTCGACGCGTCCGCAATCATATGAAAGCAGATCAGGTAAAGTGGATCTACTATGGAATTCTAGCGAGTTATGCGGTGTGGTCCTTTTTGTGCACATTTTTGTTTAGCAATGCACCGAAGCTCATGACCGATTTCATCGCGAACTTTAACAACTTAGCCCTCGGTGTGACCGCTTTTCAATTGCTGTGGATAAATCATCGCTTGTTGCCTAAGCCTCTTCGCCCAAGTTGGTATCAGTCCGTGGGGTTGGCCTTGTGCGGCTGTTTTTATCTAGGATTAGCGGGCTTAGTTTTTGTTTTCAAAATAGTTCCCATGTTTATGGGGTAGTGGAATAATCTTTGTTGAAGGAACGAGTGGAGTGTGGGCGTGAGTATGACGTTTCCAGACATGTTTCAATTGAAAGGCCGCGTTGCTGTAGTCACGGGAGCAGCACAGGGCATGGGACAAGCGACTGCTTTAGCCTTATCTCAAGCCGGAGCAGATCTCGTATTGGTGGATCGAAATCGATTGGGTGCAGAAGCAACGGCCAAGCATATCGAAAGTTGGGGGGGGCGAACGATGGTTGCCTCTACCGACGTTTCTGATCCAACGTCGATCCGAGAACTTTTTCAAACCGTTGACCAAAATTTCGGTCGAGTTGACTTTCTCGGCAACATTGCTGGAGATGGTGCCTTGGCTCGTCCCGAGGAATTAACGCTCGAAGATTTACAGCGAGTCTTGCAAAATCTTGTTATTGGTCGGTTCGTGATGTGCCAAGAAGCAGGTCGCCGGATGTTACATCAGGGACGCGGTTCCATCATGAATATCGGGTCGTTAGCGAGCAGTACAGCGCTTGGACGAGGACATATCGCCTACAGTATGGCGATGGGTGCGGTTATTCAGATGACACGGGAGTTGAGCACCGAGTGGAGTTGTCGAGGTGTTCGCGTTAATGCAGTTCTTCCTGCACAAGTCATCAACCCCAGCTTAGAGTCTCGTATTGCTCAAGATCCATCGCTAAAAGAACGCTTTCTCAATGGAATCCCTGCGGGGCGATTGGGAGAGCCCAAGGACATTATGGGATTGGCTGTATTGTTAGCCAGTGACGCATCCGAGTGGATTACCGGAGCTTTGATTCCAATGGATGGTGGAAATATGGCGATGAATGCGGGCGGAACGCCAGGGCATCAATCTAAACCGATCCAAGCATTTCGCGCGGAGAATGGAAAGCAATAAACGATGAATACGAATAGTATCGATACTAAGGTAGACCGGGAAGTTATCTTGCAATTGTATCGTACGATGCAATTGATTCGGCAAACGGAAGAAGAATTAGCTCGATGCCATCAGCGGGGATTGATACACGGGGCTTGTCATACCTATGTCGGACAAGAAGCGATAGCGACAGGCGTATGTTCCCATTTGAATCATCGTGATGCTGTATTTAGCACTCATCGCGGCCATGGACACGCTTTAGCGAAAGGCCTCAGTCCGCGCGAGTTGATTGCCGAATTGTTCGGTCGCCAAGCAGGCTGTTCGCGGGGGCGAGGAGGTAGCATGCATCTGTTTTCGCCTGAAATCGGGATGATGGGAACAAGTGGGATCGTGGGGCCCTGCATTCTCCAAGCTTGTGGCGGGGGCTATAGCTCCAAGATTCTAAAAAATAAAAGCGTTGCCGTCGCCTTTTTCGGCGATGGCGCAGCCAACAACGGAGCTTTCCATGAAGGCTTGAATATGGCTAGTATTTGGAAACTGCCCGTTTTGTTTGTGTGTGAAAACAATCAATTCGCAACCGAAGTTCCTTTTGCCTACGCGGCAGGTAACCCTAGTGTGGCTAGTCGAGGTGCCGCATATGGGATCCCTGGCATTGAAGTCGATGGCAATGACGTGCTAGCCATTTATAGAGCGGCCCAACAAGCTGTGGATCGTGGTCGACGTGGGGACGGACCAACATTGCTCGAATGCAAAACCTATAGAACGCGACCACATGCCGAAGGGATGGGAGACTTCACATACCGCACCAAAGAGGATGTGGAGCAATGGAAGCAACGCTGTCCACTCTTGCGCTTGCGTGCCGAGTACGCGAACGAGTTAGCACATGAATTTGATCGGCTTGATCTAGAAGTGGCCGAGCATGTTCGGAACGCTCGCATCGAAGCAGAAGCGAGTCCCGAACCGACGTCCGATACCGCAATGACTTATATCTATGCGGAACCGCGAGTTGTCATTAAAGGAAAAACTACAGTAAGCACCAGTGAGCGGCAAATCTCTTTTTCACAAGCAACCCTGGAAGCTCTTACGGAAGAGATGGCAGACAATCCAAATATCTTCGTGATGGGTGAAGGCATTGGCGTCAGGGGTGGGAATTTTCTAACCACCAAGGGACTTTATGCACTACATGGATCGGAACGTCTGTGTGATACACCCATATGTGAACGTGGCTTCGTTGGCTTAGCTTGTGGTGCCGCGATGACCGGAACCCGCCCGATTATCGATTTCATGTTTGCGGACTTTGTCTTGGATGGACTAGGTGAAATCATCAACCAAATTGCGAAGATGCAGTATATGTCGAGCGGTAGGTTGACCATGCCTGTATTGCTACGGGGCTGTATTGGTATCGGCCATTCCGCCGCTACACATCATTCGGGTAGTTACTATGGCATGATGGCGCAAGTGCCCGGACTTAAGGTCGTCGTACCTTCGATGGCATCCGATGCCAAAGGATTGCTAAAGCATGCGCTGCGGTGCCACGATCCAGTGCTCTTTCTTGAACATCGCGAGATACTTCAACACAAAGAGCCTGTGCCGACCGAAGAGTATGAAATCGAATTCGGAAAAGCTCGAATCATACAGGCGGGTAGTTCCATTACCGTAGTGGCCCTAGCAAGAATGGTTCATCTTGCCCTAGCAGCCAGCGAATCCCTCAGCAAGCAAGGAATTAGCATCGAGTTGATAGATCCGAGAACGGTGACTCCATTGGATACAGATACTATCTTAAAGTCATTGTCGAAGACGGGGCGATTGTTGATCATCGATGAGGCCCCAGCTCATTGCGGATTCAGTGCGGAGATTGCAGCTCGCATGGCTGACGTGGGGTTTAACGAATTGGATGCTCCGATTAAACGCTTGACCGGGGCTTTTTGCCCTACACCCTATAGCCCTTCTCTCGAGCGAGTGGTCGTCCCCAACGTTGATGATGTAGTAAAAGCGGTCGTGGACTTGATGCAGGAGTAATGAAATGGCAGAAGAAATTCGATTTCCACGACTGGGCTGGTCCATGGAAGAAGGAAAATTCATTCAATGGCTAAAACGTGATGGAGAACTCGTACGCGAAGGTGATCCTCTTTTCGAAATGGAAGGAGAAAAAGCACTTCAAGAAATTGAAGCTGTGGGCAATGGTATCTTGAAAATTGCCGATGATGCTCCGGCACCTGATGAAGTGGTAGCTGTCGGGAAGCTGCTGGGATATTTGCTTCTTCCTAATGAACTTCTCTCGGAGGCAATACCAAAACCTTCGCTCGATTCAGGAGATGGTGCAAGCGTCGAACTTAAGGGAGGCTCGTTAGCCGAAGCGGAGATCTGTTTGCCAATTGACGAAGATGCCTCTTTCGAAGCATTGCCAATTGCAGCGTCACCCCGAGCACGTCGACTGGCGGATTCATTGGGAATCGATTGGCATGCCGTTCACGGAACTGGACGCGATGGGAGAATACGAGAAGCAGATGTCAGAGAATTCGCGGATCGACATTTATCTAATGATACGCAAACGTCGAAGGTAAAGGGTAATCTATTCACGCCTCGACGAAAGATGATTGCCGAACGACTTAGATTGAGCCGAACTTTGACAGTGCCAGTCACACTCACTACCAAGGTTGATGTTTCACGTCTGGTAGTCCTTCGGGAACTACAAAAGAAGATGCAGAGTACGCGTGTTCCTGCTTTTACCGATTTGTTTGCGAAGTATGTGGCTATTGTATTAGCTAGACACCCCGCTATGGCTGTTCGCTGGAATGAAGATCATAGTGTGTTGAGTGAAGTACCAGCGCTAGATTTTCATATTGGAATTGCCGTCGATACAAAAGATGGACTTCTGGTGCCGGTCGTACGCGATGTATATTCGAAATCGATCGATGATATCGTCACCCAGTCAAAGACGCTTATCGAAAAAGCGCGGGCAGGTCGACTGAATAAAGATGAAATGAATGATGGAGTGATTTCGATCACCAATTTGGGTGCTTATGGTATCGATGCTTTTACTCCGATAATCAATGTGCCTGAAATTGCGATCTTGGGGCTGGGAACCATTCGCAAAGAACCTGCCTTCGACGACAGAGCTCAGTTAGTTACTAAGGAAGTTATGGTATTGAGTTTGACTTTTGACCATGCAGCGGTCGATGGTGCATCAGCTGCGGCATTTTTGAAGGATTTAGTTTCAGAGATAAGTGCGGTTAATTGTACGAGTTGAAGCTCGTGAGTCCGCACGCAGATTACGATCCTCCAAAGACGCTCAATTCGACTTGGATTCGGTGAACACGAAGGCGGAATCTGAAGCTCAATATTTGGTTGCTTCGCAAAAGCTTGAGCCTTTGTTAAGTCGAGTGCTCACCGTGAACGTAAAATCGTTTTTGAGCTTGAGAGAATGTTGATACTAGTTGAGTTGCGTGGGCGAAAGCAGTACACAACCAGACTCTAATTTCGTCGCAGGTCCGTAGAAATGGCAGGCAAGACTACCTCTATCGATAGCATGCGCCACGCCATTTTCAACAACCTATGACACGATGAGTGGGGCCGTTACGATTTTGTCGGAGTCCGCTGACCATTCCTCGGGCACACGGTTAAAAATGGGTCATCCTCATGCGCGTGCTGTATAGCTTCAATGATCCTTCGGAAGAAGAAATGAAAGTGGTATACCGACGGCATATATCAGTGCGCAGATTGATCCAACCTGTGGATAGTTCCCGCCCAACAAAGTAAACATGCTGCCAGCTAGAAGCACGCCAAATGCGGTAGCGAATCGGCCCACGTTGTAGGCCAAGCCAGTGCCAGTAGCCCGAACTTCGACTGGGAAAAACTGCGGTAGATAGTGCGCGAGCCAACCGAAAAATAATGTCGCTACCAAGCCTTGAGCGAAAACAATCGGATGAAAACTCCAATACAGAGGTTGCGTAAGCTGAAACATAGAAATTGTCAAAACGGTCGAACCAAGCGCGATGGCCAAGTAACTTCGACGTTGTCCTAAGGATGCGGCAATTTGTGCTCCAATAAAGCTTCCGATCGTTGCACCTAAAGCCCACCAACCTTGAGTGGTCGCTTTGTAACTGGCTAGTTCGGGTCCCGCGACTTTATCGGCCCACGGAATCATCCACTTGCTGGCCGACCAAGCGCCGATTAGTGGAATAGAACTAACGGCGATCGCCAATAAAGTGATCTTGATCATGGTAGGCGAAAGTAGTTTCCGCACAGGAAGTTGATTGGATGAGGGAGTACGTTGCTTCCAAAGCGGGGACTCGGGAACAAAGATTAAAACGAAAACTCCGAGTAAAGCGGGTAGACCCGCAAAGTAAAATAGCCAGCGCCAAGAGTCGGGTGTAATCGGAAATGCGCGTGCAATTTGGGACAGTACCAAGATACCAAAGTTGAGTCCAGCACTCATAAAACCAGCCACGGTTGCCCTAGACGTGTTGGGCCAGCATTCAGCCACCATGGCAATTCCATTGGGCCACATTCCTCCTACACCGAGTCCAACGAGGAAACGGAGGAGCAGCATCTGTTCTTGAGACGTTACTAATGCTCCACCTGCTGCAAACAAAGAATAGAGTAAGATGCTCATGGCCATCGCTTTGGAGCGACCAATTGTATCGCCAAGCTGTCCAAGAAATATTCCTCCCAAGGCAGCACCGAGCATGAGTGCGGCTGTGTATCGGGCGAACCAATCACCACCTGCAGTGGAAGTAAAAGCTTCCCCCATTAGGCTTTGAGTTACCGCTTGTGAGGCGACAGGCATTAGGCCAAGTTCCACGCCATCGAAAAAAAGTCCGAGAAAGACGGCGGTTAGGGTCATCCATCTTAAGGCTGGGCTATGTAGTGGATTGCTCATAGCATTGCTTCACGAAGCACTTCGATAATGGCACTGTTGTCCAGATTTCCGAGACCCATAGACATTCCCTTTTTAAGCAACTCCGCATGAAGTGCGGTTGTTGGAAGAGTTTGGCCATGGTTTGTCGCTGACGTAAGGATTAGTTGAACGTCCTTTAGATGTTGAGAGAGTCGAGCTTGAACGGAATAGTCATGTTCGAGCATTTTAGTTCCCTTGACATCCATCACCTTAGAGTAGGCGGCGGTCCCCTTGAGGATGTCCAATGTTTTTTGCATTGGTAGGCCCAGACATTCTGCATAAGCCAAGCCTTCTGCTAAAGCCAAACGATTCAAGCCGAGAATCAGATTGCTTACCAGTTTCAGTTTGGAGGCACTACCAATATCACCCGTGTGAAAAACGCAGCGCGCGAGACAATCCCAAACCTCTCGACATGCGTCGAAATCGGCTCCGCAACCACCTACGATAACACTCGCCTGACCATCAAGTGTTTGCTGGCTGGAGCCCGAAATGGGAGAATCCATATAAGAAACCCCACGTTTGCTGCAAAACGCGGCTAGTGGTTCAACTTCGTCTGGCGATCCGGTTGTCGTATCGATCACACGTTGAGTCATCCATTGGTAGCTCTGTGATTGAAGAAAGACGTCCCAAACGGCAGAACTGTTGAATAAGCTGATAAGTGTTATTGTTGAGCAGGCAAAGGGACGCTCAGCCCAAATAGCGCCTCGTTGTATTAGGGGGAGCGATTTTTCCGGCGTTCGATTCCAAACAAATACCCGCCAGCCATTCGCCAAAAATCGACTGGCAATCGCCGTTCCCATAAGCCCCAGGCCTACGACTGTGAGGCATTTCGAATTTTCTGTGGTTTGGGTCATCATTCGTGCGTCTTGTCTATGAGATGATGTCATGAATGACTTTGCCATGTACATCGGTGAGTCGGAAGTCACGACCAGCGTAGCGATAAGTTAGGCGTTCATGATTCATGCCCATGAGATGTAAAATGGTTGCATGTAAGTCATGAACGCTGGTTGGGTTGACTTCAGCCTTAAAGCCAAAATCATCCGTCGCTCCATAGGCGGTTCCACCTCGAACACCCCCACCTGCAAGCCACACCGAGAATCCATAGTGATTGTGATCTCTACCTAGCTGTTCTTTACCATCAGCGCCGAGTTCCACGGTGGGTGTCCGGCCGAATTCACCACCCCAAATGATTAGTGTGTCGTCGAACATGCCACGTTCTTTCAAGTCCGTCATCAACGCACCTATCGGTTGGTCAATTTCGCCAGCCAATTTGCGATGATTCGATTCGATTTGGGCATGATTATCCCAGGGTTGCCCAGCTCCATGCCAAAGTTGAACATAGCGCACACCACGCTCAAGAAGTCTTCGGGCGATCAAGGTTTGGCGACCATGTACATGATCACCGTAGGCTTCCCGAATGTACTGCGGTTCTTGCTCTAAATCAAAAGCATCGGTGGCATCGATTTGCATTCGGTAGGCCAGCTCAAAAGACTCAAGTCGTGCATCCATTCGATTGTCAGGAATGGGAGCGTTACGAGCCTGATGCAGCTTTTGTAGAAGGTCTAGTTGTTGACGTTGATGCGTCAAGGAAGAATGCGGACTGCGAATATTTTCAATGAGACGCGTGATTTCGCGATGTTGTGGATCGATGAAAGTGCCTTGATAAGCACCTGGCAGAAAACCTGCTTGCCAGTTTTCCGCATCTTTGATGGGATAACCGCCGGGGCACATCGCTACGAACCCAGGTAGATTATGATTCTCTGAACCTAGTCCATACATAACCCAAGCTCCGACACTTGGGCGCGGTTGAACCGCATCGCCGCAATTCATAAGCATAAGTGACGGCTCATGATTGGGGACAAGAGCATACATGGAACGAATCACGGCGATATCATCTGCATGCTGTGCGGTTCGCGAAAAGATGTCGCTGATCTCTAATCCACTTTGACCCCAACGTCGAAAACGAAAAGGGGTTGGGAAGGCAGCTCCCGTTTTTCGTTCTGTGGTAAGATTCGATGGGATTGGTTTGCCCGCATATTTGGCCAACATCGGTTTGGGATCGAAGGTGTCAACATGTGAAGGGCCACCATTCAAAAAGAAATGAATGACTCGTTTGGCTTTAGGGGCAAAATGAGGCTGGCGAACGTCTAGTATGCCGTCAGCCGCCATAACGGTAGCAGAGTTGTTATAGGGTTGAATCAAATCTGTTAACGCAAGGCTGCCTAGTCCTAGCCCGCAACGTTGCAGAAAGCTTCGTCGATCGACTAAAGTCTTCCAAGGATTCATTTTGTCGCTTCCCTTTTGTTATTCGACGAATAGCAACTCATTCGATATCAACAAGATTTGTGCCGCTTCTTCCCAACGGTTCAGTCGTGAAGATGGTGGGCCATGAAAATCTTGTAGCGAATTCCAATTCGTGAAATTGGTGTCGTTATTTGCAGAGAGTTCAAGTTGCCATAAATATTGGTCGGTGTTCAGGACCTGATAAATGTCGGTGACAAAGTCCAGTGTGTCACCTACTTCGACAGTGATCGAATCTCGTTCGAAATCCCATTTTTTGTTGTGAACGAGTTCGGTGGCGAGCACACCATGTCGGTTAGAGATTATGGTACAACGGACTCCATCCCCAACAGCCTCTTGATGTTCCATCATAGAGCGTAGGTGCACCACACCTTGAATGGGCGATGTCCAACGTCGAACGGCCACATGTTGTAGATCATTCCCGGGGTGACCACCATCAGCTGTGAGTCGAACCCATCCCAGCGTTGCATCGGGAAAACTGGTACTCCCTTGCCATGAACTGCCATTGAAGAATGGGAGCACATGGAATGACTTTAAAGGCTGAGCACCCCCAGCTTCGAATTCGCCATAACCATAACTCCAAGCCTTTACGGAATCCGGGACACTTTGAGCTGAGTCTTCAGGGGCATTCAAGAATTGCGTGAGCGCATCGGATTCGGCTTGTGTAGGAGATCGCTGCAATACCGCTTGGAACAACCATTGAACGCGTGAGTTCAAATCGGTGGATTCAGTCGATGTGTCAAGCCGTCGAATCAGCGCTTTAGCGCGATCGGCAATAAACGGATGATTCAGCGAGAAGAGGGCTTGTTGCGGTACAGTCGTTTCCGAACGTTGTGGCGCATGCATATCCGGATTGGCGTAGTCAAACATTCGCAATACTCCGGGTACGAATTGACGATCAATAGATGCATACAGCGTTCTACGCTGCGGTTTATTGGCAGCCGCAAAAAGTTCGCCAGCTCGACCTCCGAAAGTTGGATCGAGCTCCCCGGCGATTGACAGCCAAGCGTCGCGCATCATTTCGAAGGATAAACGCCTTGGGGTATAACGCCACAGCAATCGATTGTCTGGATCAATTTGATTGGCATGCTGCAAATAGTCGGCGGGTAAATCGGGAGAAGACGCTTGCTGGTAAACTCTTGACATCACGATCCAGCGATGGAGTTGCTTGTTACTCCAGCCGTTCTTCATGAATTGATCTGCTAGCCAATCAAGTAATTCTGGATGGCTCGGTGGTTCTGCTCGCATTCCGAAGTCGCTGGGGGTTCGCACTAATCCTGAGCCAAAATGTTGTTTCCAAACGCGATTGACCCATACACGAGCGGTGAGTGGATTGTTGGTGGAGGTAATCGATTGTGCCAAAGTTAATCTTCCACTACCGTTGGCGTAAATAGTCTGCGTAGGATCAAGCAACGAAAGTTGATGTCGGTGAACCAGACTTCCCTTTTGGGCTGGGTTTCCGCGTTTTAGTATGCGGGCTGGGTAATCTGTTTTGCGATCCACTAACAGGGTTGTAAAGGGAGTCGTTACACCAGGTTGCATGATCCAACGGTCCACATCTCCTTGTAATCGCCATAATTCGGTGCAAGTGTTCGAATCAAACAGCCCTTCGATACTGGAGATGTGTTCGTTGGGAATCAAACAGGGGGAGTTTTCGTTGTACAAGAATTGCCGAAGTTCTTCGTCTTCACTGTTGGGCATAGCACTTGGTAAGGAAGTGCTGTTTGAATCGATCGGTTTTTGCAGATTCGACCATTGAGCTTCAATGTCCGCAAAGAGTTGGCCATAACGTTCGGCGACTTCACGAAATGAGGTAGGGGGCGATGTGAACAACTGCTTCACACGCGGATGCAATTCGTGATCGGACAGTTGCTGAAGTTCCTCAGTTACTTTAGCGCTCGAATCGGCAAACTCGTTTTTGGGAATTGCGGCGAATTTGTGCCAAGCCGCGAATCTTCGATCGCTATTAATTTGAGTTGCGGTTAGCAGCATTTCGAGACGCCGCACCAAATTTGGAATCAAATCGGATGTAGCCAAGATCTGATCAAAGCCCTCTTGAGGATATTTGTCAAGTTCGCTTTGTGCGATGAAATAGTCCTTGATGCGGGAACGCATTCGTTGAGAAGCCTCTTCGCGAGATTGCTTCATTTTTTGATCAAGCGCCGTTTGACGTTTGGTAAGTTCTGCTTCCCAATTTTCGGGTAGCTTGGTTGTAGCGTCGCGTTGGCTTTCCGCAGGTAACGACAAACGCTCTATTTGCTCACTCGAATTGAGAAAAACTCCATATAGGGCGTAATAATCGGCTGTGGGAACGGGATCGTATTTGTGATCATGACATCGAGCACATGACACGGTGATGGCCATTAAGCCTCGCGAGACTGTGTCGATGCGATCATCGATGATGTCGTGTGATACTCCCAGAAAACGCCGACCGAGCGTAAGGAAGCCCATCGCAGCTCGGTCGTGATGACCTGACGGCGTGAGTTGATCTGCAGCAAGTTGTAATTGTAGGAAACGATCATAGGGAAGATCTTCTTTGAAGGCGCGACTAACCCAATCGCGATAGACATAGGCATGAATAAAATTCTTTTCTTCACGACCATAGACGTAACCCTTAGTATCCGAGTACCGTGCGACATCGAGCCACAGCCGCCCCCAATGTTCACCATAGGCTTGTGACTCAAGGAGTCGATCTACGACTTTCGCATAAGCTCCGGGATCCTGATCGGATTCGAAGTCAGAAACTTGCTGCGGCGTTGGAGGTATACCGATGAGATCGAAGTAGAGGCGCCGAATGAGCGTGCGACGATCGGCGGTAGGCGAAAAATGCAAACCGTTTTGCTGAAGTGTTTTCGAAACAAAAGCGTCGATAGGTGTCAGAGAATCTTGTGGGTCGACAATCGGTGGGGGAACGACTTTAAGGGGTTGAAATGCCCAGTGATTTTTCCACTTCCGCTGCTTTTCTTGTTCTGCTGTAGCAGCCGCATCATTGGCGGTCCAATAAGCGCCATCCTCGATCCACTTTCTGAGTGTAGATATCTCGGTAGCATTGAGCGGTGGATTGTCATCGGGGGGCATTTTCAAGTCGCCCGTTTGTTCCACCGCTGCAATGAGCAAGCTGGCGTTGGGTTGACCGATCGTGATTGCAGGGCCGTGTTCGCCTCCTTTTAGCAAGGCGGGCAAAGAATCGACCCGCAGTTCACCCCATTGAGTTTCTGGGCCGTGGCACTCAAGACATTTGCTGATAAGTAATGGCCGAACGCGGCTTTCAAAGAAATCCTCTCGCGACAGTTCTTGTGCGCTGCAAGCGACATATGCGCCGAAGCAGAAATACGTCGTGAGC
>JBILTA010000536.1:0-4241 GCA_044371785.1 Pirellulaceae bacterium
GCGACTCGGCTATTGGATTAACATTGAAGGCCAGCAAGATGCCAGTCGCTCGATGGCAGCACCGATGGCAAGTGCCAATGCGCCAGCAGCCAATGCACCAGCGGCCAACCTACCGGCAGGGACTCCTCCTTTCGCACCATTTGCGGGTGGAGCAGCGATGCCCCCACCCTCGGCCAACACAGAGCCAGGTAAACCTTCACCACTTAAGTATGAGTTACCAGCAGGTTGGAATGATCGCGGTGCGGCCGGTATGCGATTGCTCACTTTGTGGGTTGGCGAAGCCAAAGAAACCCCGAACGAAGTTACCATCATTCCTGCTTCAGGCGACTTGACCAGCAATGTGCGACGTTGGCAAGAACAGATCTCACAAAATGTAACAGACGAAATGGTCAATCAGGCGATCGAAAAAGCGACTGTTACCAAAGTGGACGGTATTGAAACCAAGATTGTTCATCTAGTTGATTCTGCCGAACAACCGAAAGAGTCGATCATGGCTGCAATCATTCCAATGGATGCTCAAAGTTCACTGTTTATCAAATACAAAGGTGATGCTCAAACAGCCGAAGCAGAGAAAGCGAACTTTGTTAAGTTCGTCGAATCGGTTCGCTGGAAATAGTCATCACTCACATCGAAGAAGCATATTGTCCTGATTTAGGAATTGCATAAATGGCAGTTGGCACAATACCTACGGCTGAGAGTGGCAATGCACCTCGCTCAGAAATCAATGTTCGCGTACATCGTAAAGCGCATCCACTTTGGAAAGCTCTACAGGTGTGCGGTTCACTCAAGATAACCGTCGCGATGTTCCTCGCGGGCGTTTTCATCTTGTTTATCGGCACACTCGCTCAAGATGAACTCAACTTGCCCGATGTGAAAGCCATATACTTCAACAGCTGGTTTACGATGATTTATTTTCGTGACTTCGTGCCCGTCACGATGTTTGGCGAAAACAACATTCAAGGTGGCTTCCCGTTTGTCGGTGGTGCAACCATTGGTGCGATCTTGTTGGTTAACTTGATTGCGGCCAAGGTCACACGATTCCATATCGCTGCCAAAGGAAGCCGGTTAATTTGGGGCATCGTGGTGTCGTTAGTCGGCGTTGCCTTGACGGGTGGTGTGTTGATGTCGGGCCATCTTGCCGATGGACTCCAAGGCAAACCACTGGTCGACTACGATACCGTTTGGCGTCTCTTGCAGCTTACGTCGATGGGCATCACCATTGCTTTGGTCTTCACAACCATCGCCAACAAGAACCAACGAAAATTGACGTTCATTGTATTGAGTGTCAGCTCGACCTTGATGGCAATACTCACCGGCATGGTTCTGTTCGGTGGAGATGCCTTTCGCATGAACGAATCGGGCTTGCGAATCATGTGGCAACTCATGCAATCGAGCGTTGCTGGTGGCGTACTACTGGTTGGTCTGATCATGGTCTTTGGAACACGTGGTGGAAACGTGCTCATTCACGTCGCCGTTGGCTTGGTGATGGTCGGTCAATTTGTGTTCGGTGATCGTCAGATTGAACAACGTATGTCCCTTATTGAAGGCCAAACCACCAACGTAGCTTTCAAGACCGACGAATTTGAATTAGCCGTTATCGACGTGAGCGATCCAGTCAACGACCATGTCACCGTCATTGCAGATTCGCTGCTCAAACGTCACGAAGAAAACAAAGAATCGATTCAATCGGACCAACTCCCTTTTGACATTCGTGTTTCCGAACTGTTTCTGAACTCCGATCTCCGCCGCGCAGGACCAGTCGAACCGAATCAAGCCACTACCGGGCTTGGTAAGTCCTGGATTGCGTTACAAAAACCACCAGAGGGTGGCGTAAGCTCCAAACCCAACATTAGCTCTGCCTATGTAGAACTTCTGAATAAATCAGATGGTAAGCCAATTGGCACCTACCTGGTCAGTCAATTCCTGAACGATCAGGGCCAGATCTTCATGGAAGCTAGTGGAGATCAACTCGATACAGTTGATGTGGGGGGCAAATCGTACCAATTACAAATACGCTACCGTCGAGAATATAAGCCTTATGACATCACGTTAACGGACGTACGCCGGATCAATTACTCCGCCTCCGATACGCCACGAGACTACTCGTCTTATGTAACCATTCGAGACAAAGCCACCGAAGCGTCTCAGGATGGACGCATTTGGATGAACAATCCCGTTCGATATCAGGGCGAAACCTTCTACCAGAGCCAATATTCACCCGTAAAATTGGCCGATGGCAGTGTGACCGAAATGACCGGTCTTCAAGTGGTTGAAAACGCTGGCTGGCTTATCCCCTATGTCGCTTGCGTACTGGCGTTCTGGGGAATGTTGGCCCACTTCGGTGGCACCTTCCTCCGCTTTGCAGATCGCTATGATCGTATGGGACTTGGACAAGGTCTCGATGCGCTGGACGCGAAAGCCTCAACGCCCCCCTCCGTCGCCTCGGACAAAAAACAGCCTTCTCCCGCTCCAACCCACACACCGGAGAAGAAATCATGGCTGACAATCGCCACTCCGATTCTCGCTGTTGCCTTGGTCGCATTGTTTGCCATCTCGGCAGCACGTCCACGTTCGGCTAAACCCAATGAATACAACTGGCGTGCCGTCGGTACGATTCCCGTACTGCACGAAGGACGTATCAAGCCATTTGATACCGTGGCTCGAAACACATTGCAGTTCCTCAGCAACCGCGCCTCGGTGTCGATGCCAGATCCAGATGCCAGCGATTTTGCCAAAATGTTGGGCATGGACAAAAAGTCCTTCCCCGCAACCCAATGGCTCATCGGCGTTTTGGCTGGCGACGAACAAATGGACAACGCACCCGTATTTCGTATCGACGCCAAAGAAGTCGTAGACTTGTTCGATATCACCCAGCGCGATGGACATCGCTATAGCTTCAATGAACTCAAGGGTGGCTTCGACAAACTGGAAGCCCAAGTGAAGCAGATCCGCGATGCCGGTAAACCGGACGAGCAACTCACGTTCGCCGAACAAAAGTTCCTGGAAATCAATCGCAAGTTGATGGCTTACAATTTGCTTGGCTTTAGCTACCGCACACCGGATTTGCCTGAACTAAACGGCGATCCAAATGCGCAGCAAGAATTCGTCATGAAGATCCAGCAGATCATGCGAATCGCGCAGCAACTTGAAAGCAGCAACCCACCTGCCATCATTCCACCTATGGTTGCCATTGATCCCTCGAAAGAAGCCGAAGATTCGAAAGAGGATAAACCTAAATGGCAAGCCTTGTATCCCGCAATCGTCAATGCACTTCGCGATCGAATTTTTGCTGCCGCCGCACCGGATGGCAAGCAATTCGAAGCGAACCCTGCCATTATGGCCTTCAACAATATCCTGGCCTCAACCGAGCAAACACCACGCGATTTCGAAAAAGCTGTGAGCGAATACAAAAAAGCGATTCGCACTTTCCCCGAAGTGGAAAAATCAGAATCCAAAGCTATTTATGAAGCGTGGATCAACCAGTTTAATCCCACGGATCTATCCAAATGGTTGTACATCTTCACGGCCGTACTGTGCTTTAGCAGTTTCTTGGTGTGGCCAAAACAAATCAATCGATTTGCATTTTGGATGTTGGTCGCCATCCTGATCCTTCACAGTCTAGCCATCATCAGCCGCATTTATATCACCGGGCGTGCTCCAGTGATCAACCTGTACTCATCAGCTGTGTTTATCGGCTGGGCATGCGTGCTGGCTGGTTTAGGAATCGAAGCAATGTTCCGACTGGGCGTCGGTAACCTTGTCGCGTCTATTATGGGAGGAGCATCGTTGATGGTCGCTTACGGTCTCGATACCAGCGATACCATGCACGTACTTCAAGCCGTTTTGGACACACAGTTCTGGTTGACCACGCACGTTATCTCCATCGCCTTGGGTTATGGTGCAACATTCTTAGCGGGGTTCTTGGGGTTGATCGCCATTCTTTTTCGAATTGTGTCGACTGCAAAACCACCGACTTCGGAACTTGGATTCCAGGAAGCAAAACGCGATCAAGATCAGCTGTATCGGATGATCTACGGTGTGCTCTGCTTTGCCATCTTCTTTAGCTTCATCGGTACCGTACTGGGTGGCTTGTGGGCGGACGATAGTTGGGGTCGATTCTGGGGCTGGGATCCTAAAGAGAACGGCGCTCTGATGATCGTTCTCTGGAACGCTGCCGTGTTGCATGCACGTTGGGATCGCCTAGTAGGTCAACGAGGTTTTGCTTTGTTTGCCATCGCTGG
>JBILTA010000068.1:0-13421 GCA_044371785.1 Pirellulaceae bacterium
CAGCGGACGAGCTTGGCGGCTGGATGCCTAGCCTTCGGCACACGGGCTAAACGATCTGAGGCTGATTGCCATCGGAGTGATTGTCGCGCGGTCAGGCACATTGGCCCATCCAGCGGACGAGCACGGCGGCTGGATGCCTAGCCTTCGGCATACGGGCTAAACGATCCACAGCTCTATTCACTCTTTTGGCCCGCATAGCGGAGTAGGTTGTAGAATCCATCGCGAGCAGCTTCAACATCGAGTTGCACGGCGACCTCGACGTTTTTGCGCCATTTGCGCTGTAGGCGTTGGTCACAGACCGTCATACCCCGGGTCAAGTCACCCGACTCCTCGACACGCATCGCCATCTCGACCGTCTCAAACCACGATCGATCGGTCACCATCATTACTCCCATGAGAGCTTGAAAAGCAATCGTCTCGCTCCCCAGTCGTTGTCGGTGCGTGCGGAAATAATGCGGAATCAACGAATGGAGAATATTCCCCGCTCGGCTGTATTTGGGTGGCAAAGAATCGATCAACTCAAGCCCAAAGCCAAGCTTCGTCGAGACTTCAAGAGGAATGAGTGTTTTCGTGGTCAACGATTGAAGTGCAATTTCAGCTGCCGTTGGATCAAAGTGCATATTGAATTCAGCACAAGGCGTACAATCACCGATCGCACTGGTGCTTCCACCAACCATAATCAACCGATGGACCATAGCGATGAGTCCTGGGTCGCGTTGAAACGCGCGAGCGATACCGGTCAGTGGCCCCATCGCAATGATCGTCAACTCACCGGGATTGGCCCGTATCTGGTCAGAGATCAATTTTTCACTGGTCATCAAATGCTGACGACCGATTGCTTCCCAGCGTGTGTTGGCTAAGCCATCGTCGCCATGAATTTCCCGACCATCGAGCACCGGTGCGCCATCTGGATCCATCGCAGCCCCAATTCGCGGATGTCGAGGTGGATCGAGTTGCTCGATAAGAGCTTGCACATTGCGCGTGCTTCGCTGTGCGTCCACGGTTCCAGCTGTTGCGGTAACCGCCACAACATCGAGTCGCGGATCGAACAATGCCAGAGTTAGAGCAACGGCATCATCAATTCCTGGATCGCAATCAATCAGCACTTTCTGAGGCATAAGCCCACACATCCTCTGGACAATCGCTCGTAGAGACCGGAAAACACCACTACTGTAAGTTAGTTTCCCTTCAGCCACTACCCCGGATAGACGCCGATGATCGACGAGGCTCTGGACCTAGTTCGCAGCGGACGCGACCTTGAACCGCAACAAATGCGGGAATTAATTGAACAAGTGCTATCGGGCAGCGTTCCACCTGATCGTATGGGCGAATTTTTATTGGAGCTGAAAAAGAAGGGGGAATCGGTCGGGGAAATTGCCGGAGCCGCTTTGGCGATGCGCGAAAAAATGCTCCCCATTCGCTCTTGCGGAAGTGGAATTTTGGATACATGTGGTACCGGTGGAGATGGGAGCAAAACATTCAATATCAGCACCGCTGCAGCCATTGCGGCTGCAGCCGCTGGGGCAACCGTCGCCAAACATGGTAACCGCAAAGTGACCAGCTCCACGGGCTCGGCCGACGTTCTACAAGCGTTGGGAATTGAGGTTGAAGCAGATCGGGATGTTGTGGAACGTTGCCTGGACGATCTCGGACTCTGCTTTTGCTACGCCCCGAAACTGCATCCTGCGATGCGTCATGTTGCCGAGGTTCGCAAGCAACTCAAGGTCCCAACACTTTTTAATTTACTGGGACCACTCTGTAACCCCGCCGGCGCGGTTTATCAGGTGCTCGGTACAGGTCGAGCCGATTTGCAAGAGAAACTGGCTGCCGCTCTGCAATATCTGCCGATTCGTCGAGCTTGGGTCGTACGAGGGCTTGATGGAGTCGATGAGATATCGATAAGTGGACCCACCGAAGTGATTGAGGTGACCCCCAACTCACTCACTCGTCGACAACTACAGCCATCCGATTTTGGAATGGAGGTCGCTTCGCGCGATGAGTTGTTTGCGGATGATCCCGAGCAAAGCGCGGCCGTCATACGCAAAGTACTTGCGGGAGAGAAGGGCGCATGTCGCGACGTTGTGGTCATTAATGCGGCTGCTGCCTTGTTTGTAGCCGGCTTAGAAACCGATCTCGTCGCTGCCGCTCGACGCGTCGAACGCGCGCTCGACTCGGGTCGAGCTGCCGAAATACTCCGCGAACTCGCCAGAATCACGGCGCTGCGCGAGTGAGGAGAAAGTAGAGAGTAGAAAGGAGAAAGGAGTCTACTCTCTCGCACAGCGCGTTATTCGTCTTCTTCTTCGATGGGCTCTGGGAACTCTTCGGAGTTTCTCCAAACATTTCCTAGGGCCTCGTTAAAGCTTCTTAACACAATTCGACCTTTAAAGATGCAATACGCTTCCAAGGCCGTCATGGGGTGTTTTTTGGATCGGATCGGGAACCAAAGAATCTCATCGCGCGAAACGACCGCTATGCCCTTTAATTTTCCACGATGGGTTTCGCAAACCAAAATTGGATCGCGAAAAAAGATCCCCAACTTCAGCTTCTTGATTTTGGTATGCCCAGCATCGGTCAGTCTTTGTTGCAAGGGCTTTAGAACCGTACTGTAAAATGAAGGGAGGGTTTTGACATCGAATTCATGAACGTCAGGGTGCTCAAACGACCAACCTGCAAAGGCCGCATAGATATCTTCGATCGGTAAGTCGGCCAAATCAGCTCGGAAGGCGAAGCAGACAGGACCGCTGATCGCAATATTGCAGACCTGTAACGGTCCTAGGTCATAGTGATACCGAAAGAGATAAATGTCTTGGGCTTCTTTGTATCCAGGCCAAAACAACTCACGATTATCGATCAACTCTATTTTTGTCGGCGGCGTGGTATAGTTAGCGGGCTCGCTTAACCAAAGCGCGATCTTGGCCTCCGCTTTGGCTTCATCGGTCATATACTTGGGATGGATCATATCATCGAGCCCAAGTTCTTTGGAGTATTCGATCACTCGCAATCGAGCGGCAGGTTCTCGAGCGAGGGCGACCAATTCCTTACGCCCATGGTCAGCACCGAGTCGAGCCAACGAACCAAAGGCTTCCGCCTGCAAATGACGATGTCGTAGTTCCGAGGCTTGGTTCAACTTTCCGATCGCCGATTCATCTCCCAAGAGACCAGCGCAGTAACAGAGCGAAACGGCGAGTGAGATCAATTCACGCAGAGTATCTTGGATCGTTGGAATATCTTCACCGAAGACGCGTGGATTTTCTTCGAACTGTTCCAGTCGGTGAACGATGGCACCCAATAATTCAATCAGTTCTTTGCGCCGCGAGTCCCCGGGATGTTTCTTGAGCTGTCGTTTGGTCATCGTAAAGTTGGCGAGGTCGATGATGCCAGCTGCCAAATGTTGATGCTGAATCGCCCGAAAGGCTGCAGGGAAGAAGGAGTCAACGGGCCAATTCAGAAGATGGAACAAAGGGCTTAAACCGATGAGCAAGCCTTCCGCTTTCTTGGGTGGATGATGCTCCAATAGTTCGACCAAAGTCTCGAGATCTTCAGGTTCGCTTTGCACCGCCAACATTTGCAGGGCCAACCCGCGCATCCCATTTTCGTTTTCGGGAATCGCCATGTAGAGGCGTTTGAGGAGCGCGGTGGGGGCTACTTTGTTGAGCACAAGATCGGGAGTGGCTCTGGCGTTTTCACCCGTTACGAGCCTCGCAAACTTCGCTCCCACTTGCGTAAAACAGTTCCGACCTTGGTTCGGAACCTCAGCCAGCGGACTGGCTTCTTCAAGCATTTTGGCATAAACCTCCAGCAATTCGGCCATCTCCGCAGCCGACAATTGCTGGATTTCTTTGTATATCGGCTCGATTTCTTCGGGTAAGCGTGGGGATTTTGGCAGTAGGAGCGAGGTGATGTTAAACAAGGTGGAATTCATTCTCATTTCTCTCCAAATCTGGTATTTTTGGTGAAAATCCGTTCGTTCGGGCGATCGGGAGCGATACAATACCTACTTGTAGGTATGCTCACTTGTGGTATACAAATTCGTTTTTTAGGTAGTAGTCCGGTAGGTTCCATTGTCATCTGCGAAAGATCCCGTTAAATCACCAGCCCCTCCAGCCGCAACCACTCGATTTGAAGACTTGGGCCTTTCCAAGATCATGCTGCGAGCAATTCATCGAGTTGGCTATGAAAGTCCGTCTGAAATTCAAGCCAAATTGATCCCCTTGGCATTGGAAGGTGGCGATGTCATTGGCCAGGCCCGAACGGGTACGGGCAAGACAGCATCCTTTGCGATTCCCATCCTTGAACAATTAGATCCCTTGCGCGAATGTCGTAATCCGCAAGCGTTGATTCTAGTGCCCACCCGTGAACTTGCTGAACAAGTATACCAAGAAATTGTAAAGTTAGCCTATGGCTGCCCAACCCATGCGGTAGTTCTTTCTGGCGGAAAGCATCTTCACCGACAAATGAAGCAACTGGGTGAGGGCGTACAGATTGTGGTTGGTACGCCAGGCCGCGTGATCGATCATATGCGTCGCGGCACCTTAAAGCTTGATGACGTCTGGTGCGTCGTTTTGGACGAAGCGGACCGGATGCTCGATATCGGCTTCCGTCCCGACATTGAACGTATCTTGAAGCGTTGTCCAACCGATCGACAGACTTTATTGCTCAGCGCAACTTTGGCTCCCGAAATTCAAAAGCTGGCTGATCGCTATTTGGTCGAGCCCAGTCGCGTCGATTGCTCCAACAACGAGATTTCGGTCGATACGATCGAGCAACGTTATATGACGGTTGAGCCGGTTGATAAATTCGATTTGCTCCTGGCATTGCTCGAACGTGAGAAGCCACCGCAATCGATTATTTTTTGTCGAACCAAGCGTGGCACAGACAAACTGTACCGAGCGTTGGAAAAGAAATTGTCGAGGCAACCGCATTGGTCCAATTGCAAGATGGGTTGTATTCATGGCGACATGAATCAGAAGCAACGGGATCGAGTGTTTGCCGATTTGCGCGCGGGTACGTTGCATCTTTTGGTTGCAACCGATGTGGTAGGACGTGGCATCGACGTGTCGGGCATCTCGCACATTATCAACTATGACATCCCACAAGATTGCGACGATTACGTGCATCGCGTGGGCCGCACGGGCCGAATGGGTCGCGATGGTATCGCTTTCACCTTCGTTTCGAAAGAGCATGGCGATCAACTCACCGCCATCGAACAACGCATCAATCGGTTGTTGATTCGCGACACGCTGTTGGAAGAGATGAAGACTGCCAAAGCAGCACCGACAATTTCGGCTTCGGTCGAAGAGGAGCCAACAGATAATCCGCTGGTGGATGCTGCTTTGACATTTAAGGTGGAAAAGCCCAAACCAAAATCGCGATTGTTTCCGATGCGCAAAGCGATCAACGAACGCTTGCAAAAAATGAACGGCCCAGATTAGAGTACCGACTCTCGTTTGGTTGCTGCACCCCTAGCTGGAGCGCAGCGGAGGCTAGGGGGTAAACGATCCCTATCCGAGCGATTCGAGGCGGGGCAATTGGTGGGCGTGTTCGAAGGTGATGTAAGGCGTTTGTCGACTCGTTTGCAGAACCTTCCGCCAACGTTTTCCTTCCAAAGGCTTATCAGCTACCTGTCGAATCGCGACCAGTGGTATCTGCTGCGCAAAACGCTTCGCGATCTTGCCATAGATTTCAGGATCCCGCTCACCACTGTCACCAAGCAATATAAATTGCCGTTGCGGAAACCGCTTCATCAGATTGGCAATGATCGCATACTTGCCACGTCTTCTGAGCAATTGCCATTTGCGAAGTATCTCGTCTCGCAAGCGGAACCAACGCAAATGCATGCTCCCTTCAGGGAACTGATGCTGCACAAAAAAGTCGTCAAGCGATTCAAAAATCTGCCATGGACTACTTGATACGTAATGAAAGAACGCACCTTTTGCGGCCCATTGTCGATAGACCTCAGCCATCCCTTCAATCGCTTGAAACGGATGCACAAACGTGTTGGCCAACATGGCTCGCTTCTGCGTGACTTGCGTATTCTTGATCGTATCATCAATATCGCTGATGACACTGATTCCTCGTGGAGCCACCAAATACAAAGGCGACGAAATCGCCGCATGCGGTGGATGGGTGGGATCTAGTGACAGCGAAATCTCGACGCGCGTATCTCGTTCCATCGCTCCAGGGGCGAGGCCGAGAACCGAACGATTCGGTAGATCAATTGTGCTTTGAAACAAACCGCTACCACGCGTCTTCTTTTTGAGCGGTATGAGTTCATCACCCACTCGCAGTACCACACGTCGACCAGGTTCCGCTGCTGCCAAAAAGCCTTCTAAACGTTTGTGAAAAAGCTCTTCTTGAAATTCTTCGCGCGGAACGTTCATGACCCGTTGTAGCCCACGAATCAATAATCGCTTGGATAGCGTCAAAGGTGTATGGCGATAGAAGCGACCTTGCGCCAGAACGCGCCAATGTTCACCATCTCGATGAACATAGCCAAGCATCGGGTATAATGTTGCCCGATGGGTTGGATCTAGATCGGAATAAGGACTCGCCGCAAGCGCCATACTGATAAAACGTTCAAAGGTTAAGAAATTAGAGTTGCTGCGGCTGAAATTATTGATCGCTGTCGGAGGCTTCTGCTTCTTCTTCTTTTCCTTTCGGTTTCACACGACGTTGTGCGAAGAGCCAATCATGGAATTCCTGATTCTTATACGTCGCTGTCCAGCTATCGTGACCTACACCAGGATACTCGGTGTATTTTGGTTCGCCACCAGCTTCCTTGAGAGCTTCGATCATTTGACGCGAGCGTTCCACTTTAACGGCTTGATCTTGATCGCCATGAAAAGCCCATAGAGCAATATGGGTAAAGCGGGGAGCCGTTTCAGGATCACCACCACCGCAGATCGGAGCTGCTGCAGCAAACATGTCTGGATATCGAGCTACAGCATCCCATGTTCCATATCCTCCCATTGAAAGACCGGTGATATAGATGCGGTTCGGATCAACGGCTGCCGTTTCGATCATCGACTGAACGAGCTTAATGGTTAGCCCCAGTGAGTCGCTGGGCTGTTCGGGCATTTTACTCGAAGCTGCGGACCAATCCACTTCCACCCACTTCTTACCCGTTGGGCACTGTGGTGCCACGACATAGCAAGCCATGTTCTTACGTCGTTCGGGGTCCAGAAACTCTTTCATGCCATGAACAAGTTGAACTTTGTTATCGTCGCCTCGTTCGCCGGCCCCATGCAAAAAGATCACCAAGGGGTACTTACGGTTAACGTTATAATTAGCTGGCTTGAGCAAACGATATTTGAGAACATTGCCTTGTTCATCCGCAAACTGTCGCGGCTCAAACATTTTTACTGGATCTGAGGCAATTGCAGGATCAATATCTTGGGCCAGACTGGGAAGCGATAAGCCAATGCATAGGAGAGTGAATACCCAATAGATGCGGCTCATAGAGGTGTGGGCTCCAAAATTGCTAGGGAGAAATGTTCACTATTAGGTTAACGGTTGTGAGCGGGTTTGTCACTAGCCCCCGCCATTCCTCAGTGTAGTGGGGTTTGGGGTGTAGGGCGTGTGCAGCGAGTCCTTGATTCAACGGGTTTCCATCGGAAAGAGTGTTCCATTTTGACCGGTTATGGCAGGCCGAAAATCCGACGAGCGGAACACGCCGTGGTGAGTGCTCGTCCAGTAGTCGCCTTCAACAATAAAGACTTACTGCACAGCCTACACATTCATTCCGGCCAGATGGCCGGTACTAAAAGCAGCTTGGAAATTAAAGCCACCGATCGGTCCGTCCAAATTGAGAATCTCACCCGCCAAAAATAGGCCTGGTACAATCTTGCTTTCCATCGTCTGTGGATTCACTTCACTTAAGACAACTCCACCGGCAGTCACTTCGGCCTTCATGTAGCCTCGTGTTCCATGCAAAGGAATTACAAAGTCCTTAATCCGATCTACCAAGTCCGTACGATTTTTTTTACTGACTTCTGCTAGCGGTTTCTCCGGAACAATATGTGAAATCTCCAACATGATTTGCGCGATGCGGCGTGGTACTAGTTCGCTTAGCGCGTTGAGGAGATTGCGACTCCCTGACTGCGCTGTTTTTTGAAACCATTGTTGCAAATCGTCTGGTTTGCTATCCGGTAACAGGTCGATGTGCAATGATGAGTGATGACCAGCGGGTAAATCGGAAACGGCACGTGATACATTCATAGGTGCCGGCCCCGATAAGCCGAAGTGTGTCCACAACAATCCACCGCGCGAATAGAGTCGTGGATCTTTTTTCTTTCCATCTTTGCCGGCTGCTTCACCATGAAGCAATTCTACCGTAATGGCTGCATCGGGAAGTGTGATGCCTTGTAAATCGGTAAGCCATGCAATGGAGGATACCAATGGCGTTAGCGCAGGCCGCAATGGAGTAACGGTGTGGCCGAGTCGTTGTAGCCAAGGATATCCATCACCCGTTGTACCGCAACCGGGATAGGACAGACCGCCTGTGCAAACGAGTAAGTTCTTCGATACGTAAGTTTCAAATTCGGACGTTACTTTAAACTCACTGGTTACATCGTCGCGGGCGATATCTTTTACAGCGATGGCCGTACGGAGTTCGGCACCTGCGTTGGTCAAGCGTCGTACCAGTGCATCGCGAACATCCATAGCGCGATCACTGACGGGGAAAATTTTTCCGGTAACTTCGCGTTTGGTAGCCACACCTTCTGCTTCAATGGTCCGAATGACTTCGGTAGGTGGAAGATGATTGAGAGCCGAAGATAGAAATCGTCCTTCGCGTCCGAAGGCTTCGACGATTCGACGCCAATCACAATCGTGAGTAATGTTGCAACGTGTTCCACCCGACATCAAAATTTTGGGACCAGCTTTATTGTTCTTTTCCAGGACGAGTACCCTGAGACCTTTTTGGGCTGCCGTCCCAGCTCCCCACAGTCCGGCTGCACCTCCTCCGATCACAATCAAATCCCAAACATTCATCGAACACAATCTTTCTTGTCAGTGCCTGCAATAACTCTCGCCATAGTTTAATCGGAAACCAGGCAACGTGCGCTAAGAAAATCGGCTCGTTTAACCCGTAGCTAGAGCGTAGCGGAGGCTAGGTGGAGCGAGGGACAAGCTCCACTTCCCGAATCGGCTCTCTCGAACACGAGCCGAACGCGTTAGCGTCGGTTTTGCTTTTCAAACGGTACATGGTTTCAATCGTGTTTTGCCTATAGGACCAGCGCGCTGCCACACCCGGCAATAATGGAACGGTGAGGGACGTCGCTGCGCGGACCGGAAACCGCATTTAATGCGGTCAGTTGATAAGACGTCCCAGCTTAAACCGACTATAATCAAGATCTGTGCGAATCGGCCCTATTTTGGTGGGTAACCCGCACAAACGATCAACGAACTTCTTTCAAAGGATAGCTAGGTGGATCCATTAGCGACTAAATTAGCGCCGCGCGATACCGAAGTAAGAGCTTGGGAGGTTGCTAGCGCGTTTGAAGCTCGCCACATTTTGTGTGCTACTCTAGGACGTGGGCAAAATGCGGCGCAACGTATCGAAGCTAATTTAGAAGTCCACATTGGCTGTTGGTTCATCGACCAGTATCCCTACCATCGCGCCGTTGACTATCACAGCGAACATACTCCCAACAAAATTCGTTCGCGTTTAAAGCTCTATTGCGCTGCCGATCCTGAAGAGCAAACGGTCGATTTGGCGATCTTGCCATTGCTCACGCATGGCGAAGCGGAACTGTCCCGCGATATGTTGCAACTGATGGTCCAGCGTCTCACCATCGGAGGGCGTTTGGTAGCATCGGTCGATAATGTGCGCGATCGATGGCTGCATGATCAGATGCGAGAGCTATTTCTAAAAGTCACCGTTCATACCTTCGATGATGCTATCGTGTATAGCGCTGTCAAACAGACGGAGCTCAAGAGAATTCGCAATTTCCAATGTGAGTTTGCGTTTCGCGATCGCGAGCAACTCATTTATGCGATCAGTCGACCTGGCGTCTTCTCTCATCGACACATTGATCCCGGTGCGCGACAATTAATTGATGCCATCGACATCGGACCTAAGACGCGAGTCATTGATATCGGCTGTGGCGCAGGTACTGTCTCGTTGGCTTTAGCGATTCGAGATGCAACGACTTACGTTCACGCAGTCGATGGTAATGCTCGAGCGGTTCAATGCACACAACTCGGAGCAGCTCGAAATCAATTAACAAACATTGTGACTGAATTGAACAGTCGTGGAACGAAAGCGACCAAAGGTAGTTTTGATTTGGCGGTCGCTAATCCACCCTACTTCGCAGATTTCCGAATTGCCGAGCATTTTATCCATGTGGCCAAAGAAGCGTTAAAACCAGGTGGTCAGCTTTTGTTGGTCACCAAACAACCGCAATGGTATGAAGAGTATATGCCCGATCGCTGGGACGATGTCGATATCTGGCCCAGCAAAAAGTATCACTTGGTAGCTGCCGTTCGCTCATAAACGTCGAGTGCTAGCGGCTGTGATTTGGTTGCGATATCGCGTGGGTATTGTGTTTAACCCGTAGCCGCAGCGCCAGCGGACGCTAGGCCTCCCGCGTCCAACCTCTTCGTGGTGTAACCCGTAACCGCAGCGCCAGCGGAGGTTAGGCCTCCCGCGCACCACCTCTCCGTTGGATTGTTTAGCCCGTAGCCGCAGCGCCAGCGGAGGCTAGGCCTCCCGCGCCCAACCTCTCCGCGGTGTAACCCGTAGCCGCAGCGCTAGCGGAGGCTAGGCCTCCCGCGCACCACCTCTCCGTGGTGTGACCCGTAACCGCAGCGCCAGCGGAGGTTAGGGTGGTGGCTTAGTTCCCGCAGGCACAAGATCAACTTGTGCCTACGAAGAACCGCAGCTAATGCCCGCGTCAGTGGGACGCAGTATCTCATCGCACGCATTTTGCAAACCATCTTCATGGGCTAATCGGCTAGCGATGTCGGCACAGTTCAATCGAACAGCGGATGAGGAGAGGAGTTTGTTTATCAACGGCGCGAGGTGTTCGCACTGAAATCGCTCTCGAGCCAAACTACCACCGACGCCAAGCTTTTCCACACGATAGGCATTATCAACTTGGTCGAAGGCCATGGGCATAATGATCTGCGGGATACCCGCCGCCATCGCTTGCGACATTGAACCGACGCCACCGTGATGTACCAACATTTCGACTTGTGGAAGCAACCACCGGAACGGTGCAAATTCGAAATGTTTCACTCCAGGGGGAAGCTCATTTGGTATTTGATCGCCAAAGCGTGTCAATAAAACGCCCCGTCTTCCTAATGTGTGACAAGCATCCGCTGCCGCACGAAAAAAATCGTGACCAAATAGATTGGCAGAACCAGGCGTAAATGCGATGGGCTTGGAGCCTGATTGCAAAAACTCTACCAATTCCGGTGACGGCTCTGTCAGACCCTCTTCGCTATACAACGGAAATCCAGTTAGCTTGGTTGTCGAGGGCCAATCAGGTTGTGGCTCGCAAAACCACTTAGGAAACAAGGCCAGTACCTGCTGAGGTGAATGCCACCATTCTCGTAAGATGCGTTTGACCGGAGGTAGACCGAGTGAATGACGAAACTCATTGAGCCAAGGTGTGATCATCGGATCGATGACAAAGCGATCTGCCACATACCATTGAAATCGTTTGAACCATGGTGGCCCGCGATGTACCCAAACCTTCGGCAAACGTGGTCCTTCATATTGGCTGCGAAATAGAGCAGGGGAGAGGTGAATGGTGGTGAGTGGTATCCCTAATTTCTCTTGGGCCACGCGGGCTCCAAAAGCCAAGGTTGACGCCACGACTTTGGTGTTTCGCGGATCATAATGTTTTTCGATCGCCGCATACATCGTACGCAGCATAGGTTTCACCGCAAGTTCCATGACTTTGCGTGTACCATGGATCGGATGCCATATCTTGGGATCGTTGAGCATCGAGTGGAAATCGCAATTTGGGAGGGTATCTACAAATTCGAAACCCGCCTTTTCAACTTGCGGCTTAAAATAACCCGCAGTAAGAAAGGTAATTCGACAACCACGTTGCTTTAGCACGCGCCCCAGTCCAAGAATGGGATGAACGTCGCCCGCACTTCCGACCGCGCACAAGATAACATGTTGCACGAAAGAACTCCCGGAGTAAATCTAATCGGCAGCTTCGCACAACACACTGAAGATTTGGAATGATTCAGCCAGCCATTGCGAATAATCTTTGGGTTGAACTTGAAGGTTGCGATAAATGATAAAACGCGATTGGCTCGCTTCGATGCAGATGTTGGTATATTTCTCCAGTTCGCTCAACCGTTTGTCCGTCATAAAGTTACGGACCTCTTCTTCGTTGGCACCCTGAAGCAAAAATGCCGATGAGAACTTGGGATGCGAATCGAAATTGATATCCTGCATACCGAAGACGCGACCGATACTGTGAAAGAAATTCTCCGGAGATAGAGAGAATTCAGGCAGTTTCAACAGTTCACTTTTGAAATAGACCACGGAAAAGTGATGGGTCGCCTGGCTTTTACCGCCGCCCGTGGTAAAGCGATAGTCGAACATACGAGCTGTGGTGTTTTGAGTATCGGCCAAAACGGCATTGGTAATTGTGCGACTTCGTCCTTTGTCGAGAAGAGGAAATGGTGCATAGATGCCAAGCGACTCAGGAATAGCGGTCGGTTGAAACTCCAACGAGTGGCCAGCGGCAAACGCGGCAATATCTTCCTGGCGTTTCTTTTTGGCTTTTTCCGACGCCACAATCACCAGCACCACAATAACGGCAATGGTAATAATTATGGGTACGATCATCATCGCAATGTCTCCCTCAGGCGTTCGCTTAACGAGCGCTCAATTCGTGCACAAGCTCGACCAAATACTGGACATTCTCAACAGGCGTATTGGGCAAAATGCCATGCCCTAAATTAAAGATATGTCCAGCTCGACCACCGGCGAGTTTCAAGATCCGTTGGGTATGATGGCGAATGGTGGGTCGATCCGCTAACAAGACCGTGGGATCGAGGTTGCCTTGAACTGCGTGATCATAACCCACGGTCTTCCAGGCATCGTCAAGTTCGATGCGCCAATCGATCCCGACCACTGTGCGACGATCGCCTTTCAAAAGGGGCAATAATGCTGGGTTGCCGGTGGCAAAGTTGATGACTGGGACTCGGGATTGAATGCGATCGAGAATAATCTGCATGTAAGGCAAGATTTGTTGGGTGTAATCATAAACCGAAAGACAACCTGCCCAGGAATCAAAGAGTTGTACACATTGAGCACCCGCATCGATTTGGGCGTTTAGGTACAAGGCGATGGAGTGCGCCAGTTTGCGCATCAGCACATCCCACGCGCCGGGATCGGCATACATTAATCGTTTGGTGTTCGCATAATGTCGGCTTGATCCACCTTCGATCAT
>JBILTA010000537.1:0-4233 GCA_044371785.1 Pirellulaceae bacterium
CTCGGTAAATATGGCGCGTAATTATTAAGCTGGAATATTCCTCGCGGTAAACCTCAAGACGCTCTTCAGGTGACTTCACTTGAGGGGCGTCTTGTTATTTTGGCGATGATGGATTTCATGGTCTGTGGCGAGATAAAGCTCATATTCACCACGATCATCATCAGGCCGAACGTGATCATGCCCAAGCCAAGTGCGATACCTCCGTGTACGGCAACTGCCATGGCGATCGTCCAAGGGCGCAAAAACCGCGGCCATACCGTGGCGCAATAAAACGTCTCCCAGAAAATTGTGATATGCGCCAATGCTCCGAGCAGCGTAGGATAATGGCCAAGCCAAACTGAATCGATCGATTGATACTCCCAATTCACAATGGCATACCACAAAGCACTGCCATCCCACCACATCTCTCCACGCAGTTTGCTGATTCCGCCAAACAGATAAATAACACAGAGGTGCAACTGCATTAATCGTGTTGCAACCTGATTGGCAGAACTTGGTACAGCGTTAGGTAACCACCAAGTGCTCTTTCTCCCTGAGTGTTCGCGCCTGTGTCTTAACATAGCGTCGATGGAATAAACGGAACCGCATGGGGCAAGCATGAGGTACATCAGCAACAACATCATCACTTGGTCAAGACCAAATAAATGGCCCGTGAGTCGATGACAATACATCAAGTTCAGAAACCAAGCCAAGGGAGCAGTGATGCGCGTACCAAAACCGATAGCCAAACAAACGGCAACCAGAAGCATCAAAATATGATGCCCCCACAGTATTGCAGGTGAATCGATGTAGCTGAGGTAGGTCCAGGTGTAATCGCCTTGATGGATTTGTCGCACAACGTCTGCAGTCAGCCATGCATCAGGTCCAAGAAAGGCTAGCAGATCGCTCCCCCACACCAAATGCATATAGACCAACATGCTTCCGGTAGCAATTCTGACGAAGCCCAAAGTATGAGGCAGGATAGGCTTGAACCAAAAATGATTCCAGGCTAACCCAAATTCTCGGAAGTATCGGGTGATGTTTGAAGCCAATGTGTTATCAGCTTGGCGCGGTGCCACGCTTGTGGCAAGATTCGTCGTTCTTGTTTTCATGGCAGGCCCTCGACCATCTCTGCTCCGGGTGATGTTCGCAGGGGAAGCGGAGGTTGGTTGGGGAGTGGCGCCAATGGTTGCGTAACCATCGGGGCCTCTTGTTCCGCTAAGCTCTCCGGCAAAACGATATAAAGACGAGGATCGTTTAGTTTCCATTTCTCTTGATAAACCTGAATGTCATTGGGTAACGCATGTTCGATGCGACGAATGACAATGTCGTCGGTTTTTTCAAAAACACGAAAATGATTCTCGATCGAAGATTTAACCCCGACATACAATTCCCGGTCCCTACGCCACTGCTGGTCGATCAAGGGATCAATAGCGGCCTCCGCTGGTCGTTCGGGTGGAGCAAAAGAGTTATGCAAAAACTCGCTTAACATGAAGTGGCGATGATAATAAAGTCGTGGCCATTGCACGGTCTTATCCGGGATGAGAATCTCTTTAGGTTGGTTGGGTGGTGTTACCTTGCCGATTTGAGCTGAGATTAAATGACTCGGTCCAGGATTCGGCGCGAAGAAGAAGTAGCCATGATGCAAATAGGCGAAATCGATATACGCCGATAGCCAACTGCGAATGTAGCCTGCATCAGGTGAAAAGGCTCTCTGACTGCTGCGAGTGAAGAAACGAAAAGGCTCCGCAAAAACGGCCACCACATGGATCGTCACCAAGATACTCAAGATGAGACGCCACTTGCCACTCCATGGAGATGTGATGGGTGAGCTCTCATGGTCAGTTTGAGTCGCTGACGTGTCTGGCGAAGTTGGCGATTTCGGTGTGTTTCGTTCTTTCGCCATACAGCGATTCCCAGCGGTTCCGGATTGATGACATCGGTTTAGCGCCATGCGAATGGGCACAGCGGGGCGATAGCTTCGATGAATCGTTTATCGGAAAAGCCCGTGAACTAAGCGGAGGATAGACGTAGGGCTGCGACCGAATTCCACCAAGGGAGCTAGACGAAATCGTCATTTCCCAACAAGGTTGAGCCTGTTTGCGACAAAGCTCCTGTAAAGATGTAACGTCCATAGTGAATACAACGAAGAGGGAAGGTATGCTCAACTACCGCTCAAAATCACTAAACATGTTGGGGGCCAAAGAAGTGAGCGCAATGAGCACGTATGACTGCGACTGTTTGATTGTCAATCAGGAAGTTGAGGTTCTAAATGATCGATTCGTTCAATATGAACGTTTACATAGTAGACGTTGATCGTAAGTCGTTGGTTTCGAGAGGGGGAATTGGATGGGAGGATATTAGTTATTGCAGTTTTTGCAGAAATTGATCGAGCCGCTGAAGGTAAGCTGGGGTCAGCCAGTCATTGTGATCTGCATCAGGAATCGACACGAACTCTTTAGGTTCTTGGGCAGCGTCGAAAAGTTTTTTGCCAAGAGCTATGGGGATGGTACCATCGTTTGTGCCGTGGCTTTGAAGCGTGGGGCCTTGATACTTCTTGATCGCTTCAACGGATAGCAGTTTGTTGCGAGGTACTAGCCAAGCCAGATTGGGGAAGTGGACGGAGGCAACTTCTCGCAATGAAGGGAATGTGCTTTGTATAATAAGAGCTTTAGGGGGCGATTGATTGGCTAGTTGAATCACCATCGCCCCACCCAAAGACTCGCCCATGAGTAGCATATCCTTATCTTGAAGATTGGCGAGTTCACACAGCTTCGCTCGCGCTGCCACAGAATCTTCGATCGCTCCCTTTACCGTTGGTTTTCCTTCACTGCGACCATAACCTCGGTAATCAAATGCGAATACGCTCAGCTTCAGTTCTCGTTGCAGGTACCTCAACCAATCTGCGCGATGAGCAATATGGCCCGCATTACCGTGCGCTAAAAGGACAACGCCTCGACTGTTCGGATTGGGGCAGTACCAACCGTGTAGTTTGGTGCCATCGGCTGACTTAAAGTAAACATCTTGATAGACAAGATTAGCCGGTTCCCAATTACCATCTGGGAATTTCGATGGATAGAAAAGAAGATATTCATCGATAGATTTCATGGTAACGGGTGGGCGAAGAGGAGATTGAGCCACAAGTGATGGAGAGAAAATGGCGGTGAAACTTAGTAACACCGCCAGCCAATTTAGCAGGCTATTCCCTATGACTTTCATCCCGTGGCTCCTTCATTCTTCATGTATTAGAGCACTCCCGTTCGCTGGCGAATAGCCAGGCAGGTTTTTGAAAAACGGAAAAATGAGCGACGCTCATCAAGATGCCTGTGAATACTACCAACATTGGGGCTTCCACCTCGAGTGTCAGATAACCGAGTTGACGGAGCACAGAAAAAAGACTGGCGACGATAAATCCAGGACCGACGATGACGCTGAATTTGTTAAGTCCTTGATATGCCAAGGTTAACAGACCGATGACTGCCAGACCTAATGTCCAGATCCAATTAATTTGTGGTGAGACGCCCAGGGCTGAGATCAACCAACCTACACCGAAAGTGGTAACCAAAATCGAAGGTAGTAATGTGCGCGGCATAAAGCACCATGCGGGAGAAAGGGGGACGAAAGGGAGTCGGACGATGTTTGGCATTAGCAACACTTAAAGCCGATTTTCATGGCAAAAAAAGGTAGCCAACTCGTGCCGTGCGACTCAAGTGATATTTATTTAGACCCCAATCCTATTTCCGATGGGCGCGAAATTCGAAAAAATTGCCGAGTAGCGCTAAGTGAACCTATTGTAGGGCAGCTTCCAAAGCTGCTGCAAAGGCGGCTGGTTTCGCTTCTGGACCATCACCATAGTTCTTGTGCGCTGTCTTATCCCAAGCACATAGAACCGTCCGATCGCTACCATCGGTCGAAAATCCTTTTTCTAACGTGAAATAGCGAGCTTCGACCGTTGATAGATCTTCTGGAAGATTGTCTTGCGGATCGAGCACAGCGATGATGGCTACCATGTAGGCCTCGGCCATTTTTTGTGGCGTAGGAAATTCAACAATCGCACATGGATACTCTCCAATCCGGCAAGGATGAACTTGGATTTGGTCAGCGGTAAAAGACGCTTTGTGGCCCAGTTGTTTTTCGACATCATGCAGCAGTTCTGTGAGAAACTGCGATGCTTCGGGCGAGGCCAATAGTCCGAGCATCTGTACGGGAGAGTCAAGTGCCAATTGCCGCAAGGCATAATGCGCAAGCATATAA
>JBILTA010000069.1:0-13402 GCA_044371785.1 Pirellulaceae bacterium
TGAGAGCGATAGGGCCCCCGGTCGAGGTCCCGATAACAACCGCGTCAATACGCGTGGACTTCGAGTGCGTTTGAGGAGTGGAGGGCGATTCAGCAGATTGCGCATAGCCTGGTTCCTCCTGCGATGACTTGGGAACGAGTGGATTTGCCGATATCTCTTTCTTGATTGGCAGAGAAGTATTTCTGCTTTGCTGAAATGCGCTAAGTTTTTCAGCCAACAAAGCTTCAAGTTGAAGGCGATTGGTGTTTGGGTCTGGTCCACTTGGTTTTTGAATGAAATCAAACGCACCGGCTAGAAGGGCATCGGTGGTTACTTGTGCGCCGTGGGCGGTGAGGCTACTTAACATGATGGCCTTTACCGGAATTCGGCGTTTTCGAATTTCGCGAAGAAGTTCAAGCCCATTCATGTCTGGCATTTGGACATCAAGCGTGAGTAGATCTGGCTGCAACTCGTGGATCTTTTCGAGTGCCTCTTTACCAGAGCATGCCAGGCCAACGACTTCGACATCAGTGATGTTGCGAAGGACGTTTTTTACCAATTGACGGTAAAGTCCTGAGTCGTCAACGACCATGATCTTGATCTTCATTGAGAACGTCCTTGTTTCTCGAACAAGCTCACTAGTTGTGCTTTCTCGAATGGCTTGACAATGAAATCAATCGCTCCCAATCGAATACATTCCGCAAGTTTTTCTCTTTGATTTACAGCGCTTACCATACAGACACGTGAACTTGGTTCCTCCTCTCTAATGGCTTTAAGAGCCTCAACCCCATCCATGTTGGGCATCACAATGTCCATGGTCACTAAGTCAGGTTTGAGATTGCGGTATAACTCGACAGCTTGGCTGCCATTGGTTGCCTCGGCGACGACCTCCCAGCCTGCTTGAAGTGCGATCTCCCGAATTCTCATGCGCATGATTAGGGCGTCGTCAACGATCAATAATCTTTTGCTCATTGTGGTGGACTCACTTAAATCTGAACCATTGACTGGCCGACAACATGAATTTGAACCAAGCCGGTTTCAACATCCACCACCATTCTGCGACCAAATGCTCCGCCGATATGACGACTAAGAATGGGGATCTGGTCCATTCCCAGTGCCTTTTCGACCGCTAGTATGTTCTGTTCGCCAATGGTGTTCACATTGTTGGGAGAGACATGCAAGAACATGTTCGCGCCACCTGCGATTTTAGCAGTTAGAGAAAGCTTGGCACCACGTGCAAGAATTGACATTTGGCGAATGGTCTCTGGGATAGCAGTATCTGCATATTTGCCAGGGGATTGATTGCGTCCCAAGGAATCCGGCATGACGATATGCGCAAGACCAGAGAGTTTCAGCTTTCTCTCGTATAAAGCTACCCCAATGCAAGACCCCAAAAGTGTTCGCAAGGTTCCTTGATGCTGCATGACGCCTATGTCTGCCATTTTCACAAGCAGCCCCTCATTTTCTCCGAGTCGGCTCATACTAACGTCTCCGCTAGGTGAACAAGAACGTTGGCATCGGGAATGAGTAGGAGTTGCCATCGGATAGGAGTTGCATCGATGGTGAATTTTGTTTGCGCTACCAATACGGAATCAAATTCCGAAGCCTGATCTAGCAGAGCAAACTGCATGATTGCAGCAGCGAAATCTCGGATAAAAATGGGGGGAGAGGGAATCCACGTGGATTCCATGGAATTTTGGTTGGGATCGCTATGGGGCTCGCGCTTAGGAAAGATGTCGGCAAGTGAATTTAGAAACGCACAACCAACTATGTTGGTAGTCTCCATCGCCGAAGAGATTTCTAGCTCTCCCCAAGCTTTGGAAGCAGCTTCGCGGTTAAGAAGTGTATCGCATAGTATCAGTCCGCTGCTATCATCAAAACCGAAGAGCAATTGGCCGCTGAGTTCACCGGTGACTCGCATGCAACATGCGCAAGCAATTTCAGCGATGGGACCAAGTTGCTCCACTGCAGATTCTAATGAAACCTCGCGTAGTTGTTCCACCTGCACATTTACTTTGCGTCCTAGCCATGTCGACAGAGCGCGCGATGCTTCTTCAGCGCCGATGCCGATCAAAGAGTTGAGCTTTTCGAGTTGCTTCTCGTTTAGGGAACTCATGGAGATGCCGTTGGTCTTTGGTGTGACTTTTCACGTAAACGATGTCGAGCTAGCTCAAGGCAAGACACGATGTCAAGCAACAAGCATACCGAACCATCCCCTAAAATACTCGCTCCAGCAAGGCCGCGAATATGTGTGAAGTTCTCGTCCAGCGACTTCACCACAATGTCTTGGCAACCTTTGAGCTCTCCCACAACCAGTCCCATCGTTTTGGTGCCAGATGTTAGGATCAATATGCTTATGGTCGGACTATTGGTGTCCGCTTCGTGTCTTGCTTCTGCGGAGTAGGTATATCTTGTTTCATGCCAATCGAAAACATCATTAATCCGAACCAGTGGAATAAACTCTCCACGAACTTCGATAGAATCACGGCCATGAACTGAGATGACGTCCTTATGACGGATGGAGACGATTTCGCGCACGTTTTCAATCGGTGCGGCAAATGTGCCCTGCTGGAGTTGGAAAAGAAGACTGCGGATTATGGCCAAAGTAAGCGGTAGGCGAATGATAAAGCGCGTTCCTTTTCCCAAGGTGGAGTCGACTTCGATGGTTCCATTTAATTCGTTGATTCGTGTTTTGACTATATCCATTCCGACGCCGCGACCGGAGATGTCCGAAACAACTTCGGCCGTACTGAATCCTGGTGCCCAGATAAACTGCGCTATTTCGTAATCGGACATCAGATCAGCTTCGACCGAAGAAATTAAGCCCCGTTCGATGGCTCGACGTCGGACTTTTTCGGTGTTAATTCCGCCTCCGTCATCGGAGATGGTGATCAGGACGTTATTGCCGCTATGTGCGGCCTCTAGTGTGAGGGTGCCCGTTTCCGGTTTGCCCCTGCTGATTCGGACAGCCTCAGACTCTAAACCATGATCTATTGCATTGCGGACCAAATGAACCAGCGGATCACCTAATTCATCGATCATGCGTTTATCAAGTTCCGTGTTCTCGCCACGGATGATAAAGTGCACTTTCTTGTCGAGTTCCGATGAAATATCGCGAACAGTGCGTTTGAAACGATTGAAAAGAGGGCCAACGGGAACCATACGCGTATCCAACACGCCACGTTGAAGCCCATCTGAGACTCTTGAAAATTGGTCGATCGCTTCCTTCATTTGTAGGAAGCTGCGTCGACCTCTCTCCAGAGTTTGCAATTGGTCTTCGAGTGCTGAGGCCGAATCTCGAAGCTGTGCATATTTTTCTTGTGCTGCTTTAAGTTCAACGTCAGGTAATTGGGAACCAGTGAACGGCGACTCTCGGAGCAATTCGCACAGATCACGCAACTGAGAGATTAGCCCAGATTTTTTGAAAGTGTCAGTCATCTGGGAAGCCAATTGCACGAACTGAGCTCGATTGACGACAAGCTCCCCCGCCAAATTCATAAGTCGATCCAAGCGTTGGATATCAACCCGTAATGTTTCTACAACTTTCGGTTGCGGTTCGGTGGGTTCGAGACTGGGGTCTGTTTTGGACGCACTTACTACAGGCTTTGAATCTGGTAGGACTTGATCATGGTTCACCTGCACTGTGCCCAGTTCTGGTACTTCTGGTTCGGTGTGACTTGGCTTATCGACGGACGTAGATATCGAGTGGGGTATTGCTAATTGGGCTTCCTGCTCGTCAGCTTCGGCGGAAAAGTCAACGTTATCGATTTCGACCAAGTCTACTCCGACAATGTCAGAAGCGGACCGTAATTGACTATCATCGCAAGAGCTTTCCAGCCAAACTTGAAGTGTCCTTAATTCCGATAAGCTTGCTAGCTCGTCGATGTCGGGGCTAGTGCGACTGATAACGGCAAGGTCACTTAATCTAGCGATGATAAGTTCGGCTTTTAATTCCGGTAATGCGATCGTTCGATCGAGGTACACAATGATTCGTTTGTGGGACGAAGTTTGATGCACTGAAAGTGTAGGGCTTTGTTGGTTCTCATTTGTTAATTGGCTTTGGGAAGTTGACTTGACCTCTTTGGGTTCTTCTGGCTGATGTGTGGTTTGCCCTGTGTTTGCCGCAACCCGAATCTCAGACAATGATCGAGCTAATTGTTCGATCAGTTCGGGTGCGCTGACCAATGGGCGTCCTTCTCGGAGCATGGTTACTGCGTTTCGCAGGAAGTCCACACACTTGAGAATCAGATCCATCAGAGATTTGTCAAGTGTTTCGAGACCAGAGCGGAGGCGTTCAAAATGGTTTTCAAGGTGATGGGTAAGAAGTGTGATGCTATCGAGTCCCATCATGGCCGCAGCGCCTTTGATCGAGTGGATCAAGCGGAAGGAGTCGTTGAGATGAGACGGGCTGTCGGGGTTCGATTCCAAGATGAGAAGAACTTGTATTAGTTCGTCAAGTTGTTCGGACGTTTCGTCAACGAACATTTGAACGTACTCGGCCATCTCTTCTGAAGGCATACCTGTTGTGAAGTTAAAGTCGTCGCTCACGGCAGGTTCCTGATTTATTGCTTTTGATAAAGAAAGGTACCGCGTTTCTGGAGCATTCCTAGCATATCATAAACGCCCTCGGACGGACCAACGACCAAGTATCCACCGCTGACAAGCGACCGTACCAGGTTTTCAATGACTTTAGCTTTTGAGTCGCGATCAAAGTAGATTAACACATTACGAAGCCAAATGCAGTCAAATGGCTTGTCGAGCAAGGGCTTCATCAAGTTATGGTTTTTGAAAGTAACCATTTGTTTGATCGAAGCTCGCAGGTGGAAATGTCCTGGTTTTTCTTCTAAGAAATAGCGACGAACCTTAGTGTCGTCCAATTCTTGCATACTGCGTTTTCGATAGACACCCTCGCGGGCCAGCATCAGCGAAGATTCGCTGATGTCTGTACCAAGGATTTGAATGTTCCAGCCTCGTAACGGAACACTGGCTTCGCTAAGGCACATTGCTATCGAATAGGGCTCTTCTCCAGAACTGCAGGCAGCTGACCACACTCGTAAGGAGGCTTCACGCTTACCTTCCGCTTTTTCGCGAATCAGTTCATTCACATAACTGTTTTTAAGCCATTCAAAGTTGCTAGGTGTCCTGAAGAACGATGTTTCGTTCGTTGTTATAGCATTAAGGAATTCAACCAGTTCAGCTGTGCCCGCTTTGGATTTGATGAACTGATAGTACGCTGCAAAGTCAGGACAATTGCTCGGTCCAAGGCGTCGCCGAATACGATTGCTGACCAGCGTGATCTTTGTAAGATCAATTTTGATACCGCAGCAGTCGTAGATGAACTTCTGGAACAACTGGAATTGTTGTGTGGTAAGTCGTTCCGGTTCCTTCATGATTCTATCCACAACCTCAGATTCTGAATTTAGCAACTAGGTCTCGCAAGCTTTGAGCTTGGGCGCCAAGTTGCTCGGCGCTAGCGGCCATTTCTTCAGAAGCTGCTGCGTTGGATTCAGTGGTGTCCGAGACGCTGCGGATGGCGGCTTTCACCTCTTGAGCGCTGGCCGCCTGGGCTTCCGTGGAAGCGGCGATCTGACCAATTCCATCAGCAGTATCGTCGACCGATTCAACAATCTTCTTCAGTGAGTCGCCGACCTTTTGGGATAAACTAGCCCCTTCCTCAACGCGACGGGATGACTCCTTGATCAACTTGGTGATTTCCTTCGCAGCCTCGCTGGAACGTTCTGCAAGCTTTCGAACTTCATCCGCCACAACAGCGAAGCCAAGTCCATGTTCGCCTGCTCTGGCAGCTTCAATTGCGGCGTTTAGGGCAAGCAAATTCGTTTGGCTCGCGATTTCACTGATAACTTGTATGATCTCGTTAATTTGCTCGCTTGATTTTTGGATTAACTTCATCGCATTGACTGCCTCGTCGACAGTCGTTCCACCACCTTTTGCGAGCCTAGATGTTTCTATGGCCTTATGTTTGGCTGAGTTTGCGTTTTTGGAAATAATTTCCATCGCATCGATCATTTGAGCAACGCTGGCAGTCATTTCCTCGACAGAAGCGGCCTGGGTTTGAGCTCCCTCACTTAGATTTGCGCTGCTTTCTGCTATGGTTCTTGCCCCTTCATTCTGTTGTTGAGCGGCTGCCATAACTTCGCCGATGATCGATCTTAGATCGCAAATCATTTTGCTGAGGCTTGTACCGAGCCGTCCCAAATCGTCGCTACCAATAACCGTTACTGTCTGTGTCAAATCTCCCTTCGACGCCGCCTCTACTGTCGTGGACAGTTCATTGACCTTGGCTTCAAGTAATCGTTTTTCTTCCCTTTGTTGATTATGAACGGCTTCCTCTCGCTCCTGAGCGTGTAACTCACGAATCATATCTGTGGTAACGTCGGCGGCTAACTTGACAACTTTGACAGTCGTTCCATTTTCGTTCTGAACTGGGCTGTAGGCCGCCTGCAAATAGATCTCCTTACCCCCTTTGCCAATTCGCTTGAAGCGTGCGACTTTGAAAATGCCCTGGCCAAGCTCGTACCAAAAATTGCGATATTCAGAAGAGTTTCGATACTCCGGATCGACGAAGAGACTGTGATGTCTTCCCTTGATCTCGTCGAGGGTGTACCCGATTGTTTGAAGAAAATTGTCGTTAGCCCATAAGATCGTTCCATCCACAGTGAATTCGATCATCGCCATAGAACGATTGAAGGCATCAAACATCGAGCTTTTGGCTTCGAGTGCAGCAGTGGATTTTTCTTGAGTTGCGGACGTTTTTGACTGGGCAGGTTTGCGGCGAGAGGGTTTGCTCGTTGGGCTATTGTTATCGGCCATCGTTCGACAGGCTCCAGTCAGACTTAGAAATTATGGGTGGTAGTGTTTTGGTACTAAAGATCGAGGCTAGTTCTGTCAGGCTGGTACGAAAGTTAGGGCTTCGATCTTGACAATATTTTTTTTGCTTTTGGACTTCTCTTTAACAAGTCTGCATGTCTTTCAGGGACGGATGCTTGTGGCGTCATGATTTTTGAATCGGAGTACGCGTTAACTCGGTAGGAGCAACCTTACTGACTTGATCAAGTTTCTGCGGATCGAGCAGTTCATCGACTTCCAGTAAGACAATCAACTGTTCACCGACCCGTGCAAAGCCGGATATGTAACTTGCTCCGTGACCTGTTACTGTTTCCGGAGCGGCATGTACGGCGTCTTGGGCAATTCGTACGACTTGGGTCACCGTGTCTACCGTACAACCAATGGTACGTTTCCCAACGTTCACGACGATGGTGCGAGTCTCTGAGTCGATCGGCTTAGGATCGAGTCCAAATAGTTTTCGCAGATTGACGATCGGGATAATTGAGCCACGTAGATTTGCTACGCCTTCCACATAGTCGGGAACTTGTGGTGTTTTTGTGACCTGACTCAAGATGACGATTTCCTGGATTTGCTCAATCCTGAAAGCGTATGTTTGATTCTCAATACGGAACGCTACAAATTGAGCGACATTACGTGTGAGATTGTCGGAAACCACATTCGTAGTTTTCACGGTAAAGAAAGCCGATTAAAGAGTTGCCAAACCCGAGGGGTTAGTGATTATTAGAGGCTCTTTAGAATAATCCGCTGTCGCTACAGGTCAAGGAATCACGCGAAAACAAGAGCTGTAAACTGGAGGCCATGCTGTTATTTTGCCAGTTCGGACCGAAAAAGCTGATTTTTCCGCTGAATAAGCACTTTTTCTGGGGGGATTAGTCCGGATCACAACATCTGAAGAGTTTACCTCCCTTTAGCCAACTTTCTGGTTGGTTCGGGATTCGGCCAATAGATCAAAAATGTTGCGTTCGGTGTTCTCTGCGATCTCATCGATAGGCAAGTGACTTAGGCGCTTGACGGAAAAAGGGTTCTCCAATTCTACTCCGATTTGGTCGAGAGAAAGCAGGGGATAGGCTACGAGCATCGTCAGGGGAGGGATGGGTAGAATGGAATCCAAATGTTGCCATAAGGCTAAGGGCAGTATTAGAAGGAAAAGCAAGATAAACCGTCGGATCGTGATGGAGTAGATCCTGGGTAAAGGCGTCGCTAAGATCCGCTCACAGGCGCCTATATGATCGATCAGCAACATACGTTGTTGATCGATCTGACCGAACGCAAAACCATCCAAATCCCATTTGTTGCGAGCGTCTTGCAGCAATAAGCCGATACGCCAAGATACCTCGCTAGGTAAATGCAATGTGAGATCGAGCCTTCGTGCATCATTTAGCCCAAGATGTTCGGTCACTTTTGTTGAGGGGGGAACGTTGCGCAAGCGGTCCCTGGCAGAGTAGGCAAAAATGGCAATCAAGCCTACGTATTGTTCGCGCCATGGGGCATCATTTGGACCGTATGCTAATCCGCTTATAGCGAGATTTCGAGATTGATTGACAATACCACCCCAAAGCGTGCGTGCTTCCCACCAGCGATCGTAGCCGGCATTCAAGCGAATTACTAGAAGTATGGCTAGTACCGCTCCCGCGAAGCCGAAAGGGCTAACGTCTAGAGTTATTGAATTGCCAAAATATCTCTCAGATAACTTCGCTACAACGCACATGAATAAGGAAATCGTGCCGCACATAATAATAGAAGGGAGTACTTTGAGCGTTACGGATCCCTGTAGGGCGATGGCCTTATTCCAAAACCCCCTTCGTTCTTGATAACTTGGCCTCATTGGGAATTTCCTTACGATTAAATCGTGAGTTGCGGACGACGGCGAGAGTTCAGCTTGACATCTGGGGTGTGATGCTCCGCTAATTTCGCAAATTGCCCTACTTCGACGTCATAAGCAAAAATTTCTCCGGTTTCGATAACGTAAACCCATCCATGCAAGTGCAAGTCACCGCGGACTAATCGAGACCCTACCGAGGGTAGAGTACGGAGATTCTCGATTTGAACTAGAACATTCTCTTCAATGGTGGCATTGAGTAAGGCTTCGCCCTCAAGTTGACTATAGTTGTCCTTGATGATCCGACGGGTCATTTCGGCGTGCAACAACCAGGCTGAGACATCAGGCAATGACTGAATCAAATCCGGATTCAATAGTCCTTGCATTGCTCCGCAATGAGAGTGCCCGCATACAATAATGTCTTGAACTCCCAAAACGCTAACGGCAAATTCAATCGTGGCGGCCTCGCCACCTACTCCCGCACCGTGCGGTGGAATGATGTTGCCCGCATTACGCAAAATGAAGAGATTGCCTGGGTTTGAATTCGTTAACAAGTTTGGATCGATGCGTGAATCCGAACAAGTGATAAACAATGTTTGTGGATGCTGTCCTTCGGCCAATCGTTCAAACAGTTTTTGTAAAGGGAGGAAGCTATGCCGCTGAAAGCGATGTATACCGTCGAGTAGTTGCTGCATCGTAGAGGTTCTCTTTTGGCTCCCTTCTTCCCCGAACTCGTCTCAAGCTAAATACCCGTAATTGATCGGGCGATATTGGCAGAAGAGACAGAGGTAGGAGCAGGTTCATCGTTGTAATCATTAGCGGAAGGGGAACTATTTTAGGATCTGTTGGTGTTACTTCATGGCTGACAGCAAATCGGTGAGATTTACGGTCGCAAAAGTTGTTGCGTAGTCGGACATGGCGTACGGTATGACTATATGGTCGCGATGTATGAGTGAGCCACAAGAATAGACAACGTTGGGGACATAGCCCTCACGTTCAATTTCATTGGGCATGATGAGTGGTTCGTGAAGCCTGCCCAGGATCTTCGACGGATTGTCGCGATCTAGGAGCATCGCACCAATGCAGTATTTTCGCATCGGTCCCACACCGTGGGTCAATACCAGCCAACCTTCATCGACTTCGATTGGGGATCCGCAATTGCCCATTTGGACATATTCCCATGGATTGGTGGGCTTAATGATCATCTCGCTGGTGTGCCAAAAATAGAGTCTTTCAGAGTACATCAGAAATAGGTGTTCGCCGTCTTGTCGTCCCAGCATCGCAAAGTGCCCGTTGATTTTTCTTGGAAAAAGTGCCATTCCTTTGTTGGCGATCGCGGGACCATTGAGTGTATGCATTTTGAAGCGAAGAAAGTCGGATGTTTCCAAAAGTTGCGGTAAAACCATGCGACCATCAAATGCACTGTAGGTAGCATAATATCGGCTGGTGCCATCGTCATTGCGGAAGTGCACGAATCGAGCGTCTTCGATACCATTTCTTTCCGTGGGGCTAAGCGGAAAGATAAGTCTCTCCGATAGCAGTTGATTGGGGGTGTATTGAAGTTCATAATTGGATTTTGCGAGCATAATTACTTGCTCAACCAATTGGGCCAGTTCATCACGCTCGGAACGATGTTCACGAAACGAGTTCTTGAGGCGTGTTTCCAGTTCATGGAGTGTGAACGTCTCAGGAAGCCCGCCAAGGACTTCATTGATGAAAGGCGTTCCCAGCCCTAACTCAACCAACTTGCGATGGAAAAGGTCATTTTCATACCTGGAATCTGGTACCAATCTAGGTGTGGTTACAAAATTGCTCGGATCGTCCACGCTGACAGTTAAGTCTTTGCTGATTAGGCCGCTGCGAAAGACAATCGACGAGATGTGCCCTTCACCCACTGCGCGTAAACTCATCACGAACCGTAGGTCACCTGTTGCAAGATTAGATTGGTCGGGGTGGCGCACTATCGATGGATTAAAAAGAGCAGCCGACTCGAGTGCGTATTCTTGAGTGAAGTAAGCTCCGATAAGGAGACGTCGATTTTCGCTCAGAGGGGTGTCGGTCAAAAGATGGTGATGCAAAGCCTCAAATCGTTGCTGAAAGTAGCGTTCGGGAGTTTGGTGACGATCAAAGAATTCCAGGAAAACTTGTGAAAGTAATTGATCCACTTCGCTTTCTGAGAGAGTACAAACGCGAGCGATGACCCTCAGAATTCTCTCATTTCCCGGTGGTTGAAACGGTCTAAGTACAACGCGATTCTTATTAGGGGAAAGTACCAAACCAGTTCGGTGAATCTTCATTAGGTCGCGATCTTAAGTAGTGGATGACGGTAGTAGCGTCGGTTGATTGTTGTAATTAGGGGGGGAGTGGAAGGCGTTTAGGAAGAGTGAGTAGTTGCCCGTATTGTGGCACTCAGCGTTTTCATTTCGACCAGCGACAGCAAGAATGCGAGTGTGGACTCTGCGCCTTGGTTTTCATTGACTTTATGTTCCATCAGACCATCGAAACATCCGCCCGTAGATGGATCGTAAATGGGGATGCCGATATCATTGCGTCCTAGAAACCAATCGAAAGCCAGATGAGCTTGCTCAATCCAGAAGTGTTCTCCACTAGCTAAGTATGCTTCAATAGAAGCAGAGACCATTCCGAGAGCCTCGATCGGTTGTTGATCAAAAGTTGCCGTATTACCCCCTTCGCGACTGAAACCATTTGAGCCGATAGGGCGAAAGCGTCGTTGAGGAGAGCGTTGATGATCGCAGAGCCAGCGAAGCGATGTTAGGCCAATGTTCAAGCACTGGGCGTCGCCCGTCCAACGACCATGAGTGATGAGCGCTTGAGATAACCTGGCGTTATCGTAAGTTGCGCTTGCCTCAAACCAAGGCCAGCTCTGTTTGGTGTTTTCAAGGTACATGTTAAGAAGTCTGTTGGTCAGGCCTTGGCTTGCTTCGACAGCAAACCGATCACCGCTGTAGCGTCTCAGGTATTCATGAATAGCAAGGATTCCAAAGGCCCAGGCACGTGGAGAGGTCGTTTTTTCGCACGCTTGGACGGCTTGATGAAATAAGCCTTGCGCCCATGCTGCCATTCCGGGACGCCGTGATCTGCCTACACAAGTACCCAAAGCCCACAGCGCGCGTCCCTGTGAATCGTCGGAACCTTCAGTTTCCAGCCACTTTCTGTCGAAGCTCATAAAGTTCCGGAATCGTCCGTTTTCTTTATTGAAGGCACAATTGATAAACGCCGCATATCGGGAGGCTAAAGCATGAACGGCGGGTGAATCTTTGCCGAGCTCTTCAAGTAGGATCGTTAAGATTAAGGCTCTGGCATTATCGTCGGTACAATAACCATGAGTATGGTCCGGAACAGAGTAGATGGCATGTTGAACGATACCCGTCGAGTCACTTAGGTGTTCGAGGTGCTCTAGTTGCAGTTGAGGTAAAGCGAGTGGTTGTTCATCCAACGTTCGCATACCCCAGGCATTTCCCTGAGGCTGGCGTTGATCACGGGAATGAATAAATGACTTTAGGTAGGTTTTGGAAACTTGCTCCCAGGTCATACTTCTTCCAAGCTGATACGCTTCACGCCGCATTTGGCATCGTCTCTCATTATTGCTCAATAGCTCAATGGTTTCCCTGGCGATAGCGTTAGAGTCGGCGAACGGGACTAAGATTCCTCGACCATCACTAAGCAACTCGGCTGCGTGCCAATACGGTGTCGAAATGACTGCCTGTCCACAGCCAAACGCATACGCTAAAGTTCCCGAAACAGCTTGCTGCTCGTTTAGGTATGGGGTGATGTATACGTCTGCAGCTCCAATAAACTCGGTTAGTTCATCTAACGAGACGAATCGATTGTAAAAGCTGACATGTTTCGTGATTCCAAGTTCAATCGCGATACGCTCCAAGCTTATTCGATAGCGTTCACCTTGTTCACGTATAAGCGTTGGGTGTGTGGCACCAAGTACCAGATAAATAAAATCGGGGAAGGCTGCCGCAATTTCAGGAATAGCTCGCAAAACGTATTCGATACCTTTGCCTGGTGAAAGCAAGCCAAAGGTTAAGGCTACTGGTTTTCCTTGAACATTAAAGTGCTCTTTCAAGACATGTTGTGGTGTGTCGGGAGCATTGGGGATTCCGTGCACAATCAAATCGATTTGCTCAGGTAAAACGGCATAACTATTGACAAGAGTCTGGCGGCTTCGCTCGGTCATCACTACTAGGCGAGTCGAAAGGCGAATGATCTCATTCATCACCGTTCGTTGCATTTGGCTCGGATTGGAGAGGACAGTGTGCAGCGTCGTAACAACTGGCATCTTGAGATCTCGCATCATTGCCAGAATATGACTACCGCATGGCCCCCCGAAAATTCCATATTCATGCTGCAGGGAGACGACATCAATGTTGTTGAAATTGAGATAATCAGCGGCTGCCCTATAGTCTTCAAGTTCCTGTTCGACGATTTGGAACTGGACTTCGCTGTTATAGTTGTAGCCTCCTGGTATGTTGTTCATAGCGACGACCAGGCATTGTGCGTCAGTCGTGTTAGCTACGGATCGACGCAAATCATCTGTAAAGGTGGCAATACCGCACTTGCGTGGCGGATAGTTTCCAACAAAGGCGATATTTTTGAGATTGGGTATGTTCATAATCGAGACTCACAATTCGAAAAAGCGATGTATAAGAAAGGGTAAGCCCGACTCGCTGGCTGTGGGAGCTATGTAACGACGGAAAGGGGCAGCCG
>JBILTA010000538.1:0-4226 GCA_044371785.1 Pirellulaceae bacterium
TTGTGTCAGGGGAGCGGTGACTCACCGGCTACAAACGACTGCCGCACCTTCTTGCCCCCGTCACTTATGACCTCATGCCACTGGAACGGTGACTTTCTGGCCCGCTTACTTAAGGTGCCAGGCAGCCTATTTGTGCTCTCCTTTTGCGCCGCTTATGGGTGCCTGGCACCAATAATTCGGTCGGCTCAATTCATTCCGTTTTCCCTGATCTTGTGTCAGGGGAGCGGTGACTCACCGGCTACAAACGACTGCCGCACCTTCTTGCCCCCGTCGCCGATGACCTCATGCCACTGGAACGGTGACTTTCTGGCCCGCTCACTTAAGGTGCCAGGCACCCTGGTTGGACAACCTTGTTGTCGGCGGAGGGTGAGAGAATCTTAGGGTGGGCGCATAAAAAAAGGAGCTGATGAACACAGCTCCTTTTACAACGATCAACCGTAAAAGATCACTTGGCGGACTTCCATCCGTCCGCGTCATAACGCGACTTAACTTCCGTTTTCGGAACCGATGTTACCACTGGACGACGTCCGCTTTCTACAGGCCTTGCAACACTATTCGCGGTATTGTTCTTCGAGGTAGGGTTGTTTGCTGTATCGGAAAAACTCGCCCAACGAACATCATCACTCGGAAGTTTAACTGGTTGCATCTTTTGGCTGCTATTCTCAAGCGACGGAACAGAGGCTGTTTTGTCACTCGAGTTCAACAGGCTCGGATTCCATTGGGGTTCGGCATCAAAACCGTCCGGAAGTGGAATCGGCTTCAATGCTGGTCCCAGTGTTCCTTTGCCATCTACGGTCGGTTTAGGTTCTGCCCCCAAATTTTGCGGCAGAGGCCGAGCGTTTTCACTATTAACTGGATTCGGTACCCGTTCAATGCTTTTGCTGCTCATCTCACGCATATCTGGTGAGGGTTGGCGAACCACACTTTGAACTCGCCCTTGGTTATCATTGCTCGAAAGCAAACTTGGATTAGGTTGACGTTCCACTCGGCTGGTCGAATCGGTTGGCGGCAAAATTGGCTTTTCTGTAGCACCGGCGTCGCCAGCAACTGGTGCATTGCTCGTTGGCGGCTCAGCAGAAAACATCGGGTTTGCGCGATACTGTGCGTCGGTGGGGATCGACGGATAGACGCCTGCTCCAATGTTGGAAACACTCGGCGAAACGGGGTTAGGCACAGACGTTGCGGGCATTGTTCCGTTTACGTATCCATTCGGAATCGAATTGTTCCAGCCATCCCCAGCCGCAGCAGAATTGTTCCAGTCCGATGGGTATACACCACCTGCCGTCGCTCCGTAACTATTCGAATTGGCTTGAACTGGAGTAGTATTGGCGTATCCGCTAGTAGGTGCAGCCGGCATATAGTTTGCCGATACAACTCCATTGTTGTAGCCACTCCATGCCGGTTGAGTATTAACGACGGCTGATGGATTGCCATAGCTGCTTTGAACCTGCGTGCCGTAGACGGGTAAAGTTGGATTGATGGCAGGCAAAGTCGGTACTGAATTTGGATCTGCAGCATTAGGGACCATGCCCGAAACCGCCGACGGATTGGTTCCAGGGGGCATCAAGCCAGGACTACTTGTAGCAGCGGGCAAAGCGGCAGCGGGAACCATAGGCGCTTGATTTCCTCCCTGTACCCATTGGCCTAAGGACCAAGCAGGTGATCGCAGTGCCTGCATTTGATACGAGGTACAAGGCATCATGGTTGTCACTTGCTGCCCAGTTCTTGGATCGGTTGTCGTCACAGGACGATAGTAGGTCGTTGGAACAGGGAAATAGCTCGTGTTATAGTTCGTAGGTGCAGCGAGACTAATGGCGCTTTGTGGAACACCTGCATAGCCAGCGGAGTAGGGCATACCACCAACCATCGGTTGAGCTTGGACCGGGTATCCTGCGGGTACAATTGGGTAGTTGGCAGCATACGGATATCCAGGTACTGCGTAAGGGCTAGTAGCTGGTGCCGAAGAAGACTTACCCCACCCAAAAACATCCAACAAGCATTGAGCGCTTGCGGTGGAACCGCCGATGCTGGCTATTGCTGAAGAGAGCAAAACCGTTTGGATCGACTTTTTCATAGCGAACATACGCGATTCCATACAATTACTAAAAAAACGGATTTCGACTAAAGACGATCACAAGAGATCGCTATTGTTTGATGGCATATTCGTGGTCTGCGTCAACGGTTGCCTCGAATTATTGAATCGAAACCAGAAAAACCAAGGGAAACAAGTTCACGAGGTTCTGAATTTGCCGGTTGTAATGCCCCTGCGCGAAGGCTATTTCGGGCGGGTAAACTAGTTTTCGCATCGATCCGCAATCGGGCGAAAATACGAATTAGACAGTTTGTTGAACCGTTTCCCCCCCTCGTACAAGCCTAGCATTTGTTAAAATGTTGTTTTCACATTTGAGGGGAGATCGCAAACCGGCTATTGGCTATTTGCTTTTACCCATACTTCTTTTTTACCCTTGATCACTCAATGCCTCGCTACAATCCTGCAACGATCGAGCCGAAATGGCAGAACTACTGGGAATCGAACAAGACTTTCAAGACTCCGGAATTTCCCAGGGGAGAGAAACTCTATGTGCTCGATATGTTCCCTTATCCCAGCGGTCAAGGTTTGCATGTCGGTCATCCCGAAGGCTATACGGCAACGGATATCGTTTCACGTTTTGAGCGTATGCGCGGAAAGACAGTGTTGCACCCTATGGGGTTCGATGCCTTCGGTTTACCTGCTGAAGAGTATGCTATTCGAACCAATACTCCCCCTCGCAAATCGACGGAAGACAATATTGCCAACTTCACTCGGCAATTGAAGATGCTTGGTTTCAGTTACGACTGGGATCGTGTCTTGGCGACCACGGATGTCGAGTATTTCCGTTGGACCCAATTTATCTTTCTTGTACTGTTTGATACTTGGTACGACTCGCAAATAAAGAAGGGTCGGCCGATTGCCGAACTACCAATCCCCGAATCCGTAAAGGCGGAAGGCGAGAATGCAGTCGATGCATATCGTGATCGTTTTCGTCTTGCTTACCAAGATGATGCACTCGTGAATTGGTGCCCCGCATTGGGCACTGTCCTTGCCAACGAAGAAGTGATTGACGGCAAGAGCGAACGTGGCAGCCATCCCGTTCAGCGTATTCCATTGCGCCAGTGGATGCTGCGAATAACAGCTTATGCGGACCGTCTTCTGGCAGATCTTGACGGACTCGATTGGTCAGCTGGTATCAAGAAACTCCAATCGGATTGGATCGGTCGAAGCCAAGGTGCTGAAGTCGATTTTTATATTGGCCAAGTAGCCAACGCTGAGCAATGGAAGCACGAACGGAGTCAAAGCGGCTTCCCTGAAGTCATTCCAGATAATGTTCTGCGGATCTACACGACACGACCAGATACATTGTACGGCGCGACCTACATGGTCATCGCACCGGAACACAAGCTGGTGACTTCACTTACCACTGCAGAGCAAAAAAAAGCAGTGGAAGATTATCGCCAAACGGCTTCCTTTAAGAGCGACCGTGAACGAACGGAAGGTGAAAAGAAAAAGACGGGCGTCTTCACTGGCAGTTATGCGATCAACCCTGTCAATGGAGCACCGATCCCAATTTGGATTGCCGATTACGTTTTAGCGAGTTACGGTACAGGGGCCATCATGGCGGTACCCGCTCATGACGAACGCGACTTTGAGTTTGCCAAACAATTTTCGCTCGAAATCAAACTTGTTGTAGAACCGAAATCTGGCCAGGAAGACAAGACCTCCGCCAGCAAAACTGATCGTTGCTACGCTGACTACGGCATCGCGATCAACAGCGGGATTTACAGCGGCATGGAAACTGCGGAATGCAAGACTCGTATAACTGCGGACCTGAGTCAAGCAGGTGTCGGGCGCGAAGCGGTCAATTACAAACTTCGCGACTGGCTGTTTAGTCGTCAGCGATTCTGGGGAGAGCCATTCCCAATTCTATTGGAGTTAGGCGACGATGGTCGCCCGAACGGCCGTGTGCGCGCCGTACCGGTTGAGAGCTTGCCCGTCGATTTGCCTCATCTTGAAGACTATAAACCTCACGGTAAACCTGAACCACCTTTAGGAAAAGCCGATGCATCGTGGCTGTATGTTGAACTCGATGGAAAGCGTTACCGACGTGAAACGAATACCATGCCTCAATGGGCTGGCTCATGTTGGTACTATCTTCGCTTTATCGATCCTCGTAACGACAAAGCCCTAA
>JBILTA010000540.1:0-4223 GCA_044371785.1 Pirellulaceae bacterium
TGATGGTATGCGCCGGAGGACTCGAGGTTAAGATTCTCGACTTTCGCAAAAGCGATGACTCACTCTGGATGGGCCCTGCGCCTATCACGGCAACTCAACGAATTTACGCCGCACCAGAATGCCAAGACGATTCATTGCCTATGCAAAGCGATCGTTCCGATGTTTATTCATTGGGTGTGCTGTTGTATGAGATGCTCACGGGCCACCTACCCTTCGATCCGTCGGTATCTGAACAACTTCTCGCCGCTCAGATACAACAAACGGTTCCTCAGAACGTATCTGCTATCGCATTAGATTGCCCTGTTTGGTTGAGCACTTTAGTGGCGCAAATGCTCGACAAAGATCCGCTCAAACGTCCTTTCACGATGGCGGCCACTGCGATGGCATTGAATCAAGCACTCTCGCGCGCCGCAGGTGGCGTCAGCGTCGCCGAACATGTGGCCAGCGGATTCAATCCATTGCAAATTAAGGGAGACCGCAAAGAAGCGGAGAAAGCACTCGGAAAAAAGAGCGTCAAAAAAGTAGTTGAGAATCCGTTGTTCGGTTTGATCAATGGCACAGCATTATTGATTGCCGGCCTTATTGTCGCTTTCGCTGCCATTTTTTGGGTTATTAGCCCTGCTAGCGAAAAAGTGTTGCGAGAGCGAGCTGAAGCAATGCTTGTGGATGCCGATCTCGCCGACATGAACTATGCCATGGATAACTATTTGGCGCCATTGGTCAAGCGTTTTCCGGATGGGCCCAATGCTCAATGGGCTAAAGAGCAGATCGAGGAAATTGAAATTTCCAATCTCGACCGAAAGATCGCAATCGCTCTTCGATTCGACCGTAGCCTGAAGGCCGATGACGAACAACAATTGGCCGACGCTATCAAAACGGAAGAGGGAGGAAACAAGACAAAAGCCCTTGAACAGTACCGTGCGATCATCACTTTGCTCGATAATGATGCTGAACACACACGAGTGGTGGGGCTCGCCCAACGTCGACTCGAGAAACTCGAAAAAGAGGCCGAAGTCCCTGATGAACTCGAAGCGAAACTCGCCGAGAAGATGGCTCAGGCGGAAGTAGCTTTCAACGCCAATAAAATTGCCGATGCCCGAGCAATATGGGAGAGCATTATCAGTCTCTACAAAGACAATCCCAACGTGAAAGCCATCGTGGAAAAGGCTGAGGCTCGTCTTTCCTCAACATCAAGCGAGAATTCGGACAATACACCACCACCGAATGCAGCCGAAAGTGAACCGAGCCACGAACGCTGATAGGGCGACGCTTTTTCTGTGAGCCGTTTATTGACCGTAGGTTCTATCGGCTGGTAATTGCGACTGCAGAACACATGGAATGGCGACTTTTTCTTCCATCCAAACCATGGTGCCAGGATCACGATAAACACACTTCCAGCGTCGTTCGCTGCCAGGGAATTCATGTGTAGGTGGATTTTCTGCTACCGTTGCGTTGTCGACTGGAATATCCTTGGGGATGATCGTTTCTAAATGCTGGCCCAACTTTGAACCAGATGGAACCACCATACCTTCCGCCTGCCATTGATCCAACCACTTACCCCAATTCTCTTTGGCGTCGAACAATTCGATATGCTCTTCCATAACACCTGGCTTAAAGGCTGCTTCATATCGTCCATCTAAGCTCACCAGCACGCGCGGATATAACTTCCAGGTAACATAGGCGCCTGCATCGAAGTCGGTCACCAACTTACCTTGAAACTGATTGGCAGCGAGATAATCGACCGCTCCAAGTGGATAGTTTCCACGTTCATTGGAAATGGTTACTGGTAAATAGGGACGCCACACGGGATGCCATAATGCAAACCCCACACAGATTGTGGCGATCGCGACAGCAAATTGCGAAACCAACTTTTGTTTGCGAAGGAGCAGATTGCGAATACGGTCTCCCATTGGTGTGAGGGAAAGCCAAGCGGGTACATAGGCTAACCAGATGATCCCGTAGATCGAGCCATGGCGAATGTGTTTCAAAGCCATAACTGCACAGAGAGCCAAGAAAATGAATCCACGCAACCGCGTCCATTGGCGGTGGCGAACAACGTAGAACAACAAGGCTACTGAAACTGTGTAGGCCAGCATCGTTTGCAGTGGCTCATAGGTTGTCCAGAGAGGCCCCCACTCAGCGATCAATGGCCGGGCCATGGTTAAGCCGTGGGCGAGATAAACAATGTACTCGGTTCCATAGGGGTTGATCCATAAAGCCCCCACAGCAAATGGAACCGCCAAAAACAAATGCCAGGTTCCTTTCCAAATAGCCAGCAACGATCGTTGACGATAAGCGATGTCGACGATTCGCTCTAAACCATGAAACGCCATCATGCCAGCTCCGATCACAAAGCCCGCATGGACATTGAGCCACACAAACAACAACACAAGCCAACCTAGAATCCACGCTCGTCGCCCCTTCCAATCCGCTTCCAACATCACCATTTGGACCGAGATCGCGGTTAGAGTGAAAAGCTGAGCTCGAATCGTTGCAAAGCCAACCCAGAAAAATGGGAGTACTAAGAGAATCGCGAGGCCAAAGAAAACTGGATCCCCACCACGTTCACGATGAACTCGATAAGCGCACAACAGCATGATTGCAATGAGCAAAAACTTTAGACTCATCAACAATGCAGCCCCCCAGGGGTTAGCTGTAGTGAGATAAGTGATTAAACCGAATCCCCACTCATGATGAACAGTCGGTTCCATGGTGGGTGTGAAGGCGAAGACATCATTTTGCGGGAACACGCCCGTGTCGAATGTGTGCCGAGCTAAGGCCATGGCATGATACAAATCATGAGTAACGCCATTAAGTCGTGCGATATACGCTACGAAGCAAGCCACACCGAACAGCAACAGCGAGACCGTTAATGTGTTGGCATGTTTACGCCCCAGCAGGAGCGACTTTCGCACGAGCGACGAAGGGGCAAAAGGTGAGTTTGTGGCCTGCATGGTATCGCGGTGGGGGGAATTGTTGCGGGGTGGGTGGGCAGGTTTTCCGAGCGGATTAGGCGCAGAATCCGCCCAATTGTTCCCCATTTTTCCGGGGTAATCGTGGAAAACCCCTCGGATTCGCTCCGGTTAGCTGGCAAATCTTAGCCAAAGCAACGAGTTTGCCGATTTTGCCGAAATACCGAGAAACTGATCTAGGTCCGAAAACACCCGTCGTTTTATATTCGGAGCGGTCTCAAGGATTGGGGCCATCGTGACTGGTGAGAATCTGGCCGGATTTCGCTAGTGCTGGCATTACACATTTGCTGTCGTGCCGGAAGAGAAGTCAATTAGCCAGAAAAGATGGAGAGATACGGGCATGGAAGCTCGCAAATTCGCGATTTGTTTCGCGCTGGCCGCACTGTTTAGTTGTGGCGCCAATTATCGTACGCAAAACTTTCTGGTAACCGCCAGCAATCCGACGATCGCCAAAAAAGTGGGCGATCAAGCGGAAGGTTTCCGAAAACAACTTGCACTCTACTGGCTCGGACGCGAGCTACCAACATGGCAGGACGTTTGTCCTATTGAAGTGATCGCAGGCCCCAAGCGTGAAGCCAACGGTGTTACCAACTTTGTCTTCATGGAGGGGACAGTAGGACGCTGGCAAATGCGTGTCGAAGGGACTGAAGAACGTGTCCTCGATAGTGTTTTACCCCACGAGATCACACATACCGTTTTAGCCTCTCACTTTGCACCAATGGGCAAACCTGTTCCTAGGTGGGCTGATGAAGGTGCATGTACGACGGTGGAACATATCGCAGAGCGAAGTAAGTTCGATAAACTCCTCATTCGCTATCTACATTCTGGACAAGGCTTCAGCTTTCAAGACCTTTATCACATCAAAGATTATCCGGCTGATCCATTACCGCTCTATGCACAAGGCTATTCAGTAGTCAGTTTCTTGGTGGCTCAAGGTGGGCCCCGTAAGTTTGTAGATTATCTGCAAACAGGAATGAGAACGAACGATTGGGCTCAAGCGACGGACGAATTTTATCAGTACAACGGACTTGGACATCTCAAGAAGAATTGGTTAGCTTGGGTTGCAGATGGTGGTGGAGATGTATCGAGTTATGCTGCTGTACCGAAATCGAGTGAAGTAATTGTGGCAGCAGCGGCCAGCACACCCTTATCGAAATTGACTGAACCAACAGCAGTTACAGTGGCATCGACCAGCCCATTGGAACGAAACTGGGTATCGAAGGAACTTGGCATCAGTGGCGGAGTTCGCCC
>JBILTA010000539.1:0-4223 GCA_044371785.1 Pirellulaceae bacterium
TTCGAAAGACGTCAAACTTGCTGCCATCGAGTGCCTCGGCACCGCCGAAGAAGATCTGAATTTCTTACTCGAACAAGCTCGAGCAAAATCACAAGATGTACGAGGGGCTGCGGTCTCCGCGCTGCTCCGCGGCAATCACGCGCAAGCTTTGCAATGCGTTACATCTTTACTCGACGGCAAAGACCTAAGTCTCGTGTCTCGGTCTGTGAGAGACACCATCCCGGAACGTCTGGGGGAAGAAACGGCCCAACGATTGGAAGCGGCTGTCCCCGAACTACTGAAACAAAAGGAGAAGGATAAGCAAAAAGCCGCAGCTGAACGCATCATCCTGCTCTTGACCATCATCCGCCCTCGTCGCGATCAATATTTACCGCTCTTGACTAAAATCCTGGATCGCTCCGATGAATTGGTAAAGATCAAATCAGATACCAGTGGGCTCGATATCATTCAACGCTTGGTGACTGACCTTTCCGACGGACAGGAAGCAGCGACAAAGTACCTGATCGATCAACGTGATCGACTTCCCCCGGAATGTTTTGCTCGTATCGCAGTAGCAGGACGCCGCGCTCTTAAACCAAAAGAGTTCTTCAAAGTTTTCTCACCGTACGTGAATCCGAATGCTAAGAAGAATACTGCCGAAGCCACTCGCAGCGAATCTCTGATCGGTACCCTACATCACAGCTATCGATACTTCTACGATTTATCGCTGCGGCACGATGATTCCGATCCACCACTCGATCCAGCTTGGGTCGACTTAGCGATCATCAAAGATTTGAAGGCAGTCGTATACGAACATGCTCTCCCTAAACATGCCGGTGTTCAGCAATATCTAAAGGCACAATGGGAACGTGTTGTAAAACAAAAGGATCCTCATGAACTTATCGATATCGGTCGGGCTATGCACCAAAGCCAGCATCCAGAATTCGAACCATTGATGTTGAGCCAGCTCAAGAAAGTGGTTGCAGGGAAAGGGTCGGGCTATTCCTCGTATTTGCTTATTCGTCTCTGCCAACAACTCTCACCAGCCGCTTTACCTGAACTTGAAGCGATGGTTGCTGATCCCGGTATCGCATCGCGGTTCCAAAATGAATTGGTCGACTGCATCGAAGCCATTAAAGAACGTGCAGCAGCCGCAGCGAAATCTTAAATCTCAAACATCATTATCCACCTCTAAGGTGATCGGAGTATATATCACATGGCCAAGAAAAAAGTGGGCGACGAATCAGAGGCAACTTCGTCCGGGACTGCCGCCACGAACATCCTGCGAGCCCCAGCGGAAGAGTTATTTGTCGAAGAAATCGAAGCCCTTATTGCAAATGATAAACATGAAAAACCTGCTTCCTGGCGGATGTCACCGCGAGCTGTGCTCACTTACATATGCGGTGGCAAAGCGGGTAACAAAGAGATCACGCCGAAATATATCGGTGCTCCACGTTTGGTCGAGATCGCGATTTCCACGCTGGTCACCGATCGAGCATTGCTGTTGATCGGCGAACCGGGCACTGCGAAAAGTTGGCTCTCGGAACATTTAGCTGCTGCCATTCATGGCGACTCCACGAAAGTAGTGCAGGGGACTGCCGGAACCACCGAAGAACAAATTCGCTATACCTGGAACTATGCGATGTTGATCGCTAACGGCCCCAGCGATGGTGCTTTGATTCGCAGCCCCGTTTTTCGCGCCATGGAATCGGGGAGCATTGCTCGCTTTGAAGAAATCACCCGTTGTGCTTCAGAAGTACAAGATGCCATGATTTCGCTTTTGAGCGAAAAACGTCTCTCGATCCCCGAATTATCGAAAGAAATTCCTGCTGCCAAAGGGTTTTCCATTATCGCGACAGCTAACACTCGCGACCGTGGTGTTAACGATATGTCCGCCGCTTTGAAACGCCGCTTTAACATTGTCGTTCTTCCAAGTCCGGCCACCTTAGAAATGGAAATGGACATCGTTCGGCGCCGTGTTCGCGATCTCTCTTCGAGCCTCGACATTAAAGCCGCATTACCAACCGATGAAGCGATCGAGAAGGTCGTCACCATTTTCCGCGAGCTTCGCACCGGCCAAACACTCGATGGCAAAAACAAAGTAAAAAGCCCCTCGGGTGTTCTCTCCACCGCTGAAGCGATATCCGTTCTAGCCGGAAGCATGGCTTTGGCAGCGAACTTCGGCACCGGCTCGGTCTCTGCCGAAGATCTCGCTTCGAGCATTCAAGGTGCGGTAGTAAAAGATGAAGACAAAGATAAAACCATTTTTCAGGAATATGTAACCAACGTCCTCAAGAAACGTGGTGCCGAGTGGCGACCGCTCTTCAACGCCTGCTCGGAGTTGCTCGCGTGAGTTCGCATTGGTCGGTGGAAGTTTTTGGAATTCGACACCTCTCGCCAGGAGGGGCGTGGCATTTACGCCGCTTCTTGGATCGTATTCAACCAGACTTGATTATGGTGGAAGCGATTGCGGATGGTATCGACCTAACAGAGCATTGGGTCAAAAAGGGAACCAAACCTCCCATTGCAATTCTGTCGTATACATCCGAATTGCCCATGCGAACGTTTGTGACCCCCATGGCTCGATACAGTCCCGAGTATCAAGCGGTCCTCTGGGGCCATCAACATCGCACGCCGGTCGAATTCATCGACCTCCCCTCAGAAGTTTTTCTCGGTTTACAAGACCAAGAAATGCAACGACTCGAAAAGCTGCGCGAACAACTCGAAGCAGCCGCATCCGAGGAATCTCCTACGGACGATGAAAGCGATTCTGCCACAGATAAGTCGGAATCGGAGAAGACTTCAACCACTCCGCGGCGCTCGATCTATGATCGTGTTGCCGAAATCGCTGGCGAACCCGATTACGACTCGTTTTGGGAAAGAAACTTCGAGCATAACACAAACGACGAAAGTTATCGTTTAACCTCGATGGAACTGGGCCGATCGTTGCGTGAACTTGAGGACGAATCGACTCCGCGACATGCCGAGATGTTGATACGCGAAGCCTTTATGCGGCGCTGTGTTCAGCAAGCCATTGAGCGTGGTGTAAAACCGCAAAAGATCGTCGTGATCGTAGGAGCATTTCATGCGCCTGTGATCAGTGGCGAGTATCCGTCGATGACCGACGCCGAACTGGCCCGTTTGCCGAGACGTTCAGGTAAACTCACCTTGATGCCATACTCCTATTTTCGCTTGTCATCGCAATCGGGGTATGGGGCCGGCAACCTCGCTCCTGCCTATTTTGAATTGATGTGGGACGCTTTAGAGTCGAATCGTTTGGAGTCATTACCGGGCGAATATTTAAGTCGCTTGGCACGTCGCGTGCGTGATGATGGCACGCATCGTTCAACAGCTGAAGTGATCGAAGCGGTACGTTTATCGCGAACTTTGGCTACCTTGCACGATGGGAGTGCACCGACACTGCAGGACTTGCATGACGCTGCGGTGACTTTGCTGGGACATGGGGAACTAGGTCCTATCGCCAAACATCTCGCGCATTTGGATGTCGGCACGGCGATTGGCGAACTTCCAAACGGCGTTAGTCGCACTTCCATCCAGGAAGATTTTGATCGCGAATTATCGCGACTGAAATTGGAGAAATATCGCGATACCGTGAAACATGATGTCGATCTCGATTTACGTGAAAATCGACAAGCGAAAACGGAGTCGGCTGCGTACTTAGATCTCAATCGATCTACGTTTTTTCACCGGTTGCGGATTTTGGGAGTCCCTTTTGCGACGCCCGCTCGCCGCAATCAAACAGCCGCGACTTGGGGCGAAAACTGGACGTTGCAATGGTCGCCTGAATCAGAAATTTCGTTAGTAGAAGCTGTATTGGCTGGCGAAACGGTAGAGCTCGCGACCGCTTTCCGCTTTCGACAGGCGATTGAAAAATGCGAATCGGTCAACGAAGCGGCTAAATTGATACATGATGCTTGTTGCTGTTCGCTTCCCACGATGATGGATTTTGCGCGGCAACGACTACAATCGCTGTCGACTGAAAGTTCGGCCACCGCTGCTGTCGCGGCGGCAGCGCATGAATTGATGCAAGTGGTCCGTTTCGGTGATGTTCGCAAGTTTGACACCACACCCTTGTTGCCCTTGATCCAAGATATGTTTGTGCAGGGTTGTCTTACGCTGTTTGATGCTGCAAGCTGTGATAACGATGCCGCGAAACAATTGATGGTAGCGATGGATGAATTGAATCGCGTTGCGTTTGAGTTTCATGAATTGGTCGATGAATC
>JBILTA010000541.1:0-4222 GCA_044371785.1 Pirellulaceae bacterium
TCCTCCTTAGGCAATCGCAGCAAAGCTTCGATCAAAATCTTGTCGCGGCGAGCTTGCAGAGGATTGGTTGGAGGATCTTGTGCGTTGGTGGAGTCGCCTATGGCAATGACAATTACCAATAAAGCGATCAATCCACTAACTGATAATGCCTTCTTGATCATCATTCGGACCACTCCACCCCAATCCTTCTGTTGCATTATTACCGCCATCTGAGAAACCGCGGCTAATGTCGTCGGCGCTTTACTGAATCCTAGCTAAGGCGGAGGAATCAGTAAAACGCGTTTTATGCCGACGGCAAGTCGATCGAGTCGCTTATTCGCCTCCCGCATCGCCCAAAAGTTCTTTCAATGCGGCTTCTCGTTTGGTTGCATCCTGATAATCAAGAGCACGCAAATAACGAGATGATTCTTCTTCAGAAACATTTTCCAGCGACAACAGATCAACCAACATCTTTGAACTATCTGCGGCGCGACTGCGCCAGACAATTTGACGCCCACTGTCGGTGTTCCATTGATCTCCAACTAGACCTTTCCACGCGGTCAAGCATTCATCCCAGCGTTTTTCAGCGCCGAGCCCTAACGCTTCGAGATACCACCGATCCGTACCATCGTGCTTCTTCGCGAGTTGCGCCCAGAGAGCAGGCATCTCGGGCGACTTGTCGCCGCGCAATGCAATGGCCAATTCTCGGCGGACCGCATTACTTGAATCGTTTACCAGGGGCGAAACAAATTCGTTTACAGGCATTCCCAATTGACGAGCCAAACGGATCGCCGTGATTCGAATATTGGAGTCTTTATCCGCCAAGCCTAACTCAACGTACTTCTTCCCCATACCATCGATTTTCCCAAGCAACCACAAAGCTCGTGCACGAATACGAGGATTCGAATCGCTGAATAAGGTCATAAGTCCGGGCTGAGCATCCTGTCCTTTGGCGTGCAATGCTTTCCAAGCCAAATAGCGCACAGAATTGCAAGGATTCTGCAAAGCTTGCAAACAATCTTCCAACTTTGTGTAGTCATACTTCGGAACGACATATTTTGTTCCTGGAGGCGCTGCTCGGAACAAACGGCCACGCTCGAGGTCACCCATACCATGGCCACCCACACCTGGATCATACCAGTCTGTGATGAATACAGAGCCATCCGGAGCCACGGCAACGTCGGCTGGACGGAACCAACGATCTCGCTCACCAACCACTAAATTTTCGATCTTTGCTGAATAGCCTGCACCACTTTCTTTGGTAACGTAAGCACGAACCACATTGGGGCCCGCGTCGCAATGCAGCGGCTGATCCCAAAAGACTTCGGGCAGCAGGCGACCTTCGTAAACCGTGATACCGGTCGGCGAACCTGCTCCGGTGATGATCATCGTCGGCACAACACCTGGGTCGTTAAGATGCCAATGACGCTCAGGAATTTCTTTTTCCCAGCCCGTACGTTCGGCTTGCCAACCTGCGCCGGTTAACTCATCTCGATAACCGAAGTTGCCATACTCCATCACATAATTGATGCGAGTCGCACGATTTCCATCATCATCATTATCAGATTGCCAAATCGTACCAAACGAATCAACGGCCGCTTCATAATTATTGCGGAAGTTGTGCCCTAGAACTTCGAAGTTGCTACCGTCCGCATCACAACGAAAAACCATACCGCCGTAATAGGGCTTGCCATTATCAACGACTGTATTTCCGGCCTTGTCAACAATAGGTTTACCGGCTGCGTCATGCACAGCTTTGCCCGTATTGCCGAAATTCCAATACAACTTGCCATCTGGCCCAAAAACAATCGAGTGAGCAGAATGGTCATGTTGCGGCTGTCCTGTGTTGCTAAAGAGCAATTCCTTTTTATCGGCAACATCATCACCATTTTCGTCCGTCAGGACCCAAACGTTAGGCGAGGCGGAAACGATAACACGGTTACCAAGAACACAAATTCCCATCGCGGAATCGACTTCGCGACCTTGAAAGAAGACAGTTTTCTTATCGGCTTTGCCGTCCTGATCGGTGTCTTCCAAAATCAGAATGCGGTCCCCTTCAGGACGCTTGCCATTATGACCTCGATAGTTGACCACCTCGCAAACCCAAATGCGCCCGCGATGGTCAATATCTAAATTCGTGAGGCTCAAAAGCTCAGGCTCAGACGAAACCAATGTTAATTCGACGCCTGGGTGTACATCTAGACCGGCGATCGCTTTCTCAGGCGAACGCACTTCAGATTCCATGCGTTTTTGTTCTGCGTTTACGTCAGGAGCTGCATCAGCATAGACAGCAAAACGAATGGTGGAACCACAACCTTGTCGCGTACCACCTTCATCAATACCAGCTGAGAACCTGAGCATTTCATATTCATCGTTCAATTGAAAATGGATCACACTGTTGGCATGAGTGCCAATACCGTCGCTGAACTCTTTACCATGAATTTTAATCGTTTGTCCACCAGCGTTTTTTCCTGTTTGCACATTGCCCCAAGAAGCCGACGCTTCACTCCACTTGAGTTCCGTTAGCTTCGTCGTTCCTTTGGCCCCTGACAAAGTTGGCTCAACCCAGTCCGCCCAATCGCAACCGAATCCATCGCCACCGTCGGTGACCACTAGAAACAGATCTTTGACACCTTTAACGCCCACTTCCGCGCTAATCATGTGGTTGGGTGTTGAGGCGCTTACCAATTCGCTGCGATACAATTGGCGTGGTTTAGGGCCGTTGGCAGATTGCTTTTCAGTCTTTGGTGTTCCCGCAGCGATCTGGAATTCTTTGCGGACTTGTTCTGCGTTGAAGTTCCCCGGAATGGGTTCATCTTGACCATCTTTCAGTTGTTCAACTCCTTCAGGCTTAACTCCCACACCATTTTCAGGCACTTCGACTTTGGCAGTCCAGGCGATCGCGTTACTGACCAGTTTAAGGATTTCTGGTCGTCCCCAGTTCCAATGAAAATGACCGCCGGTGAAACCGAAGCTCCGGCCACCATCAGGTCGTTCAAAGGCCCAAGCGGTATGCTGTGGGATACCTGCGGCTACTTCCTTGCGAACCTGGGGATTGCCGCTGTGAGCACCATCGGGACGTTGCATCGTCGATTCCGGAGCAACAGCGGTTAAAATGGGCGTCACATTCTTCATTCCCTCGGGAAATCGCATGTGGAAATACCATTCATCATTGGCTTTAAAAGGAGGCACACCGCGAGTGATAGGATGGATGGGTAATGACTTATATTCCGCGACCCAATGAGGGTTTACGGACCAATCGGTTTCAAAATATCCACCTAGCCAATTCAAGAAGTTGTTACCGGGCTCACCTTTGGGGACTTCCACGCCGTAATGCAGGCACACGAAGCCAACACCCTTGGCCATCAGTTCGCCCAGCTTCTTTTGGTGAGGAATCGATGGATGTCCACCGCCTCCGTCAGCGTACATGATGATCGTGTCTGCTCCATCCAGAATGGACTCATCAGAAGGCCAACCTCCCCGATAAACTTCGCACTTAACACCTTTGAGGTTTTCTTGCAAAGTGGCCGCCAAAATTCGGCAACCAGCATAATGCTCATGTGAACCGTAATTGTGCGAGGGGTTCCCTGCCAAAAACACAATACGTTTTTCTGCGGGAGCCTGGTAGGCATGTAAGGTCGAGATTAAGCCTAGGGTTACGATAGCCCATGGCAAAACCATACAGAAGAGAAAAGAAGATAGTCGTTTCATCAAACCGATTCCATGAGAAGAACAAAAGGGTGAGTCAAATCCGGCAGGGGATAACATTTCTATTGAAGCCGACTCGCGATTCCATCTCGCAGTTGTTATCCGCTACTATTGTCGCCGCAAAGGGGCTAGTGTCGCAAGTGGTAGAAAGCACAGACGCACACACCACTTACCTGAACGCCCGTTCCCAGGCACTACGACCGATCTAAAGGAAAAAACATTTGCAATTGTTACTTCTAGCGTCAATATTGCTCGGCAAAGGTCTTGAGTTGAAGCACGCTCTTTGGCTCCCCTCAAATTGGTCCATCTCCTACCAAACTCTCTTTTCGAGCACAGTACATGCGACGGCTTTTGTCAAAATCCATTGCCGCTCTTTCCATTGGTTTGGGCACTCGGCTGATCTATGTGGCAGGTTGGATCGGGCTCTTAATGCTACAGTATTCACGTCCTGCAGCGGCTCAAGAGCAATCCCAATCTTCTTCGCGTTTTAATGTCCTGTTCATCATCTCGGACGATTTGGCCAATCGTCTCGGCG
>JBILTA010000542.1:0-4219 GCA_044371785.1 Pirellulaceae bacterium
GGATCCACCACCAGAAGACGGCACATTGTCCTGAAAAGGATCAAAACCCTAGCTGCTGCCTTTGCTATCGACGTAATAAATATCTCGATCATGCTCAATCATTTTCATCTTACGCTTCGAAATCGACCTGATTTGGTCAAGCTGATGAGCGATGAAGAGGTGGCGCGAAGGTACCTCAAAATTTATCCCGGCTACTGCCAAGCGACTGCAGATGCCAGAAACAAATCCCCTACGCCACCCTCCGAAAAAGATGTTCTAAAGTTGGCCCAGGATAAGGCAAAAATCGCCAAATACAGGAAGGTTCTCTCAAGCATCAGTCGCTTTATGCAAGCCTTCAACTTTTACACTTCGAGGTACTTCAATATTGTCGATGGTACCGTCGGGGCGTTTTGGGAATCTCGCTACAAAATCAAACAACTGTTAGATGATCTCGCTTTGCTATTGTGCGCGTTCTATATCGATTCCAATCCGATTCGAGCCAACGCGAGCCTGACTCCTGAAAAAAGCGAATACACGTCGGCTTATTACCAAATTCGCGCCGCTAGTATACTGGCGAAAATGCCGCACATCCCTCCAGAAAAACTCCCTAACTCTTTCTTGTGTCCCGTGACCATTTCGAAGAACGAAGCGGACAAGTTGAAACGCCTGCTGCCAACTCGTGCCAGTGAATTTGGCTTTACTTACATGTCGAGCGAAGAATATTTGATCGCTTTGGATTTAGTGGCACGGATTATCTCCAAGAAACATGTCGGCGCGATACCAGCCGATTTGCCACCTATCTTCGAGCGTCTCAAGCTCAACTGGGAGTCTGTTGCTCATTTGGTAGAAGCCTACGAAGAACTCTTCTGTACCTTTGTAGGTTCGAAGAAGAGCCTGGAAGAGAAGGCCACGGCAATGCACTGCGGCACCCTGAAATGTCCAGCAGCTACCCAAGGCTTGATCCCTTAAACGCTCGACGTATAGATCGCAATAAAGCATAGCAACGATTGACAAATTTTCGCAGTGAATGAAGCACTCTCCCGAGAGTCTGCTTTATAGATTGACATCGCCAATGTTAAGTTGTGGTGGATAAATGCGGAGGAAGGCTTGATTTTGGAAGCGATCGTGCAGTAGCCATTGTAGAAAGTGACTTGGTAACGATAGGTCACGCCCAGTTGATCCGCAATGCGCCGTAATGCCTTTCAGCGATCACCTTTTTAGCGTTGGATGTAGTCGTCGAAAGACCTGCTCGTCTGACAGCGCAAACATAGTGATCATCGTATCTTAAAGGGCCACAGAGACCACGCGTTTGAGACTAAATGCAGTGGAAGGGCTGGAGGTCTATACACAACGCGGCAAAAACGTGCGCCGCTTCTTGGTGAGTTGAAGCGTCCTTGTGTCGTGGCGCAGAACTCGCCCCCATCTCTGCCTGCTTGGCCCCAATTCTAGATAGCAACGCCAACGCTCCTCCCCCAACACACCTGGTGCCTGGCACCCAGTGGGGCAAGTGGGGCATGATGCCTGGCACCAAACTTATAGGGTGCCTGGCACCAAGTGGGGGTGGAATTTTTGAACGGGTTGTGACCAAACGTGTCACGTCTTATGGCGATGATCGTTTCTGTGATAAGAACGACTTTTGTAAAAAGTGAAGAAAGTTTGCATGCAAACTGCCTTTTGTGAATATAGAGACATGGGGCACAGTTCATTCGTGACACCGACGCTGAGAAAATTCTGGTACCACGAAAGTTCGGAAATACTTGAAAAATCGAAGGCGTTGGAGAGCGTACAAAAATGCGAATACTAAATCCGTGGGAAAGCAAGATGGTGAATGGTTGAAGCAAGAAAAGCATTGAGGGAACTTTGGGTTGAGGTCAAAAAACAATGCGGTTCAATTGAGTTCATTTGTTGGTTCTGGGTTTCTAAAGATTGTGCAAGCAACTGGAAGCGATTGCCAGCACTTGTGCATGCAACAGAGAAACTGTGCCGTGAATGAGAGCTAATGGGTTCAGAAAACTATTGCATCCCAATCAACTCTGGAAGCGGATTGGCAGTGCTTCATTAAATAGCGTTAGCAATGGATGGTGAGTTGAGGCGGCTAGAGAGATTTTAGAACTTGGCTCTTTCGCAAAACGTGGGCATCTCGGAGTAAATGTGCAGACAGTTTTAGCATTGATTCGTCAAATCGAAGTGTTACTGGTGTTGCGTCTACTGGCTGGTTTGGGGGCCTATTCACATGAATTTTGCCATATTAAGTGGGCCTGAACCAAATCCTAATGCTTGAGCCGTGCAAAGTCCTCATTTCCGCTGAGCACAATGAGCGTTGCAATAGATAACTTGTATACGTTGTCATGGGGCATGATTTGCAGAGTTTCTGAGTTTTTGTTTTGCGTCGACATCGGCAAGGAGGATTAAGATGACTAGAAAGAAAACTGGTCTGGAAGTGCGTGACTACCAACAACGTATTGTGCACAAAGTAGTTGGGCTATATCGAGGGGCGCTCGCCGATGCTCATGGTAATCGGCAAAGAAGTGTACAGAGTGTTTTAGTTGAAAGTCCCACGGGCAGTGGCAAGACTGTCATGGGGATGTTAATCGCAGCGAAGATGCAAGAAATCTCGTCGATGAGAATCGGTTGGGTAGCCATGCGCCGTAACCTTCTCGCCCAGGCTCAACGCGAAAACGAGCGTCTCGGTTTTGGGCTCGATGTACAGTACGTCTCTATGTTCGACTCCGATCCACCGGAAGTTGACTTCCTAGTCGTTGATGAAGCACAGCATGATGCGGCCACTAGCATGGCGACAATGCATGCGAAAATGAAACCAAAATTCGTGCTCGGACTTTCTGCCACTCCCTTTCGAAGCGATCGAGCTAAGTTGTGCTTTCAAGAAGTGGTTCGAGACATTGGTATTCAGCAACTCATACAGTTTGGATATCTCAGTCGTTACCGTCATTTCACAATGCCCTCCTATCAACCGCAGGAGGTTGCCAACTTCTTTGCTCGCGAGAAAAAGCGTTGGGGTAAATCTCTAATCTTCTTTCATCGCTTGGAGCAGTGTATCGAATGCCAAAAAAGACTTTGGGAACTTGGGGTTACGGCTGAAGTGGTAACAGCGACATCTGACCGAGAGCGTCAGATTGAAGACTTCGAGGGAGGTCGAACTGAAGTGCTTTTGAGTATGGCGATTTTAACGGAAGGCTTTGACTGTCCCAGCCTGGAAACGGTTTTTTGTCGCCCAAGTTCGAAAGGCCCTACCACACAAATGTGTGGGCGAGTTTTTCGTCTTCATCCTGAGATATCTATCAAACAGATCGTTCAGTGCTCTTCAACGCGTCATCCCATGACGGCAACAGCTGATGCAGCAGAACAGTATGTGTGGCTTGAAGGAGCTTGGAAAAGTCTCACGAAGAATCCTCAAATCGACGCCATTTGCCAGAGAATGCGCGAACTCGTGATCGCTCGACAACCCATGGTCAAGTCGAACGTTCCCAATACGCCCGTTGCGATCGGTTGATCATCGATCTCTCTTCTATTTCAACATATTCTCTGTCCATTAAACAAAAAGGTTAGTGTCATGCTCAACATTCGTTATGGCTTTGCCAATCTTAAAGACCTCAAAGTCCAACCTGTTGCCGATGAAAAGAGCTCGAAGAAAAACCGTGTCACCATCGAATTGGAGGGAAAGCAATATCATCCCACTAACCGCTTTTGGCGTTCATTCTTCAACCGCTATCACATCTCGGATTCAGTCTTTCGCTACTTCTCTCATGAAGAAGTCTTTCAGCGAATCTCTTCTAAGGTACGAGCAGATGATTTTCGTTATTGTGTTGAAGAACATGAAAGTGGTATCAATTCGTTGCTAGCGGTTAGCAATCCCGAGAGAGCCGTGATTCGCTCGGCAACCGTCGAAAGTGTTGTTCAAAATTTCGGTTCTCAGGGAACCGAATATCACGAGGGGTTTATTACGTCGACCCACGCGCCACGGTCCGGTGACTATCAGTACAAAATCGGACCAGATGAATTCAAGAATCTCTATGTGATCAAAACTCCTATTGATGGCTTCGGTGAGCCACAGATCTTCCTATCACTTTTGCGTCTTATCTGTGCCAATGGAGCGATCGGATACACGCCCGTTTTTCGTTCCGAGGTTCGTACTGGTAAGGATCCCGAACATGCGATTACTCGTGCTTTAAGCTGCTTCGATAATGCGAAGGGCTATTCACAAATGGCGGCACGGTTTGAA
>JBILTA010000543.1:0-4217 GCA_044371785.1 Pirellulaceae bacterium
CAGATCCATCGCCAAAAGATTAGTGAGAACATTTAGTCCGTATGTGGCCGTTGAATTGACTTCCTTCGAGATGGCAGTTGATACAATCGATGTCACAAGTGAGTCATAGTTCGACAAATACTGTATCAGTAGTGTGCGAACGGAATGATCGATAGCATTCCAAGCTATAGTAGTCGTTGCTTCATCGGTGGCAATCCCAGTAATTTGATCATGGTGATCGTCGGCTTGGTTTTCGCGATGCGTTTTATCGACCGCAATCATTGCCATTTCATAGTTGTAGGTTACTTCGGCAATTGTACGACCATAATAAGACGTTGTTGAATTCGGGAATACTTGTTTGAATGCTTCTGGAATCGCCATTTCGTAGCCGCGATTCTTCGTTGGGGTCGAGCCGTCAACGGCATAGTCAAAGGCTGTCTGAGCTGTTTTTTCACGGTCAATGCGTCTGCCAAGTGACTCACGTAGTTCTTCGGATTGAATCGCCGCGCTACGATCCAATGCCAATTTTCTAGTTGCGTCGTTCGCTTCGCCTCTCAACAACTTCTTTTTATCGGCAATCTCGATTGAAGAAATTCGTTCAGCCTCTGCCAAGCGGTAAGCGTTTTGGAGTGATTCGTTCGCGATACTTAACGCTGTTTGCTTGCCTTCATCTGCTGTTGCGCGATCACGATCAGCTTTTGCGTCGGCAATAGCGTCAGCTTCTTTCTTCCCCGATTGCGCATCTGCGAGTTGCAAGTCAGCTGCTAAAGAGCCAACGAAACCTGCGAATGGGCTTAAGATAGATACTGGCGTTGCCCCATTAGCTTTACCCTGCTCCTCTTGTGCGTTTATGGCCGCAATTACTTTGGCGTAAGCTGCATTAATCTGGGAGACACGCTCCGTGTGCTTGGCTTCAGCTTCTGATCGCGCCCGTTGCTCACTTGCAAGGGCGTTTTCCTTTTCTTCGTTATAGGCAGCTGTAATTTTTTGTGCATTGATCCAGTGCTCAATGTATGCCGCAACGTCTCGAATCGGTTTTGCTAAGTTCGCAGCTGTCACTTCATATTGATGCTCAGCAGCAGCAATGGCGAAATCCCGTTCCTTGGCCGCAAGTGCAACTTCGTTTGTGTAATCAAAAGCTGCGTCCGCAAGTTTCCTAAAATACGCTTCGTGCGCTGTTCGCAGCGCGTTATCGCGAGTTGCGATCAAAGCTTGCAATGCACCCGGGTTGCCATAGGTATACATTACGCCCTGATTAAAGGCAGCCCAGGCGGCCAGTATTTCGCTATCCCGTGCTTGTTGCGCCGTCATTACCGCGGATGCTTGTTTATTGAATGCAGTTTGAGCTTTATTGCTAAACTCCTGCTGAGCGGCCACGGAGATACTACTCTTTAGGTCGCGTTGTGCCTGCAATTGGACGGCACTTTGACGGCTTTCGGTGGCTGCGTTGAGGGTGGGGTGTTGTAAGTTCGCTTCGGCAGCAGCCCGGGCGTTGCGAGCCGTCGAGACGGAAGATGCAAATTGCTGGTACGCGGTTTGTTTGGCTTGTGCGGATGATGCGGCGGCGCTGGCTAGCGCTTGCTGATAGGTTGCTTCTGCTGTTGCCAAGGCTGTGGCAGCATTCGATTCCGCAATCGCGTACAGTTGTACGGCGGCGGGATGCTGGCTGATGTCGAGCGTTGGACCAGCATCGATGCCAAAATAGGCAGGCGGCTGCGGTTGATCCTCGTCCTTCGGAATGACAAACGCATCTTCCGGTGGAGTCACCGGCCATACAAACAAAGGATCCGTTCCTTGCGCTTGACCACTGGTTTGATTAAGAAAATTCGACTCCGCTGCGCTGAGTGATGTGTTCAGTTGAAACTCAGCCGATCGCAGTGAATCGCGATAAGCGGTCACCGACGATAACCGAGTCGATTGAAATAAATTGTAAGCAGCCGAGATTTCGGTGCGATATGTAGAGTCCGCATTTTGCAACGAGGTCTTCAAAGCGTTTTGGGCCGCTGTTAATCCTTGTTGCAAGGTCGTGTTGGCCGATTGCCAAGCACTATCGAATGAAGCGAGTTGCGTGACAAGTGCTTGTGCTGTCGTTCCGTCAGGCGCGGATGAATAGACGAACCGATGCGTCTTGGATGTCGAGTCGCCAGGGGCGCCGCCGCGGGCAATCCAAGCGGTAGCCTGAACAAAACCTTCTGCGGATGGTGTTTCAGGCGTAAATGTAAAAGCCCCAGAAGCATTTGTGGTGGCGTGACCATCCGGCGTACCATCGCCGTTGATATCTATGAATATCAGCACATGCCCAACCGACGGCCCCGTCAAGGTTCCCTGCAAGGCCACATTGGCCGTTGCGCCATCCCCCGCATTGCCTGTATCGCTGACTAAACCAAGGGTCGCAATCTTTGTTTCCACCAATACCGATTGGGTGACCACTAGGCTCGACCAAGCACCTTGAATCAAGCCTAAATCGGGATCAAAGGAGATCAAACGCGTTTTTACCGTGTGCTCACCGACAGCCAAGCTTAGTGGATATGTAAAATTCCCCTGCGCATCGGTAAGTGTGGAACCATCTGGTTTACCATCGCCATCATGATCAAATTGAATCAATTGATCCGCTAGACGGCCCGTATTGCTCCCGGCCTGAATCGAGCCCTTTAAGGTGAGGTCCGTTGAGATGCGATCGGTTGCACTGATACCGTCATCATTGGCCAATCCCCAAACGCCTAAACTTGCTGGCGTCGGAGTGCTTGGAGCGGGATTGGAAAACGTGTGAGCGGACCATGAACCGATCTGCGGCGAAGCACCATCGATTGCTTTTTTGGTTCTGAGTTGAAGAGTTACAGAAGTAGGACTCGATGGGGTCGGTGGAACATACGTGTATTCAAAACGACCTTGTGAGTCCGATGTCACAACGGCTTCGGCAATACCATCCTCGTTTAGATCGATTTCAATTTGCACATTGGCAACATTGCTATCGTCAATGATACGTCCCTTGAGTACCGGAGAGGCGGTACGCGTTGCGGGAGTCCACTGAAGACCGGTAATGGAAGCCGGTTGTGATGGCTCATCACTATAGTTGAAACTGAGCGTATGCCAGTTAGAGAACTCGCGAGCGGTCGAGTCGGGACGATACACAAACGAGCGCACGGCAACAGTCTTAGGGCCGAAGGTACTGAAGTTTGGATGAACGACGAAACGTCCGTCGCTGTCGGTCGTTGTCAGGGCATCGGAAACACCATCGTTGTTAAAATCGATTTCGAGCATGGCACCGGTTAGGCCGCTGGGGAGTGGTATCACTCCGGTAAAGACAGGATTGCGGGTGTTGCCGTCGGTTGCAGAAACACCACTGTCACTGAGCAGTGCTAGCGATTGAACTGCTGGAGCGATTACCGGATCAACACCAAGCGTGAAGTTGAGTGTCGACCAAGCGCTGAGCTCACCTTGATGGGTTTGTGTATTCCAAGATCGGGTGCGAGCGCGGATAGCCTTAGCCCCGGGGTTTAAGAACTTGGGTGTGTAAAGAAATTTGCCGTCGGCTTCCGTGAAAGTGTAACCATCCACTTCATTGTCGCCATTTTCGTCGAATTCAACCCGTTGATTCGCTAGCCCACCGAGTGAAGCATCAGCAGCTGATCCCGAATATTGAATTTGTCCAGCCACGGTCGCTTCACTGGTGACCAAGTCCGAGGTGCTGGTTCCCGTATCGCGGCGCAAACCGAGGGAACCAATTCCGAGAGAACTGCTGGCGCTCGCTTCTAAGGTGAACTGAGTTGTCGCCCAAGCGCCGGTGTTCCACTGGACTTGATCCACATTCCAGATTTTGGGACGAGCTTTCATGGTCACGGAACCGGGCGCGAGGCCGAAGGGGCGATAGAGAATTGCGCCTGAGGCATCCGAGAAGGCAATACCGTCGACCGTTCCATTGTTGTCATGGTCGAATTCAACTTGAATATTTTGGAACAAGCTTGAAGTGCCGAGTTGTCCCACAATCATCGAATGCGTGGTGCGTCGATCGAGTCGGTCCGCTCCGTCATCAATAGCGATGTCCAACCATTCGATCGAAGGCAAAGGAGGAGGCAGGAGGGTGTATTCGAATTCGACTGGGGAAGCGTAGACGGTTGAATTCAGATTGCTGTCCCAATAAGCCGTTAATAGTTTAAGTTTGATTGGTCCTGGAGTTAGATTGCGCGGACGATAGATAAAGTTCCCGAATTGGTCCGTGATAGCGGTACCTTCTGTAG
>JBILTA010000544.1:0-4211 GCA_044371785.1 Pirellulaceae bacterium
GGATTGAGTTAGGATGGCGTGCGCAGAATTCGCTTACCACAGCAAGACTTGCTAGTGGAGGGAACTGCCCGGTCATGGAGATATGTTGGTTTCGCGCGAGGTTCATGCGATTGATCTGAAGATTTAGCTCATCGAGTTTTCTTTCGACAAGCTGCGAGCGATGAGCGGCTGGTATGACTTCAAAAATTTGATTTGAGAGTACTTGCCGCGATGCTTGGTAGGGGCAGACCAGTAGGATACCGATGACGACAATGGCAATGGTTAGCAAGTACCAGCGACGAAGCATCTTAATGCTGCTGCTATGTCGTCTTATATCTGCCGGAAGGAGGTTGACGTATGGCTTCATGATGTCCACTCCATTGCGCTGAGGGCAGCCGCTTGTGCAGACGCTGGGCCTAAAATGTGGCCATCGATAGTCTGCAAACTCCAGGGACGCAATTCGATGTCGAGTTGGTTTTGAAGTTGGTCCACCATGCACGGTAGGCTTGCGCCGCCTCCGGACAGGTAAAGTTCAGAGGGGAGCAGCGTGGGGCATTGCCATTTCAGAAAGTGTAAGCTGCGTGAGATTTCTCCAGCGAGCTGTCTAATTTGAGGGGCAATCAATGACGTGGTCCAGTCATTTTGTCTTTTGTTTGACAGTGACGGATTGGTTGGTTTGTCGATTCGTTTTAGATAGTGAATTGTCTCAGCGAACGAGAGTTTGAGCCGTTCTGAGATACTTTCGGTAATTTGAAGTAAGCCACCGATCTCCAAGATGCGTGTGAATTGCGGGAGGCCATTGCGTTGAACGACCAACATGGGAGTCGAGGCAGACCAGTCGAGAATTGCGCTGGTATTGGTGGCTTTATTGCCGTGGATTAGGGTCAGCGCTCTGGATAGTGTCCAGGGGGGGCTGTCAATGATGCGAGGCTCTATGCCCGCTTGTAGCAATTGGTGACCGATCCAGTTAGTTAGGCCAGGAGCGATTTGAAGTCGTTTCGGCTGAATTGCTTGTCGATACTCTGGATCGGCAACGAGGTAGGCGACGCCAGAAGACCAATGCCGTTGCAGGTTCTCCTGAATACCAGCAGTGGCAATGGGAGATGTTTTTGGTTCAAACTCAAATTCAATCCAGCGATTGGAAGTAACGACACCTGCGGGTGGTAGCGTATAATCGACGGCGCGAAATGGAAGGACGCACTGATCGTCCAGGGTTGGAGTTTCGAGCCAAGTATCTTGTAGACATTCGAATTGTTGACGGCGTTTTCGTAACTGGACCACTTTGATCGCGGTGCTGCCGAAGTCAATGCCTAACCAACCGGTCGACGAAGAGCCAAAGCTTTTTCGCAGAAAAGTGTGGTTGAGGAAATCTAACATGGTGGGGCTTGCTCAAGTCGATGGAAAACGGCATGGAAAATGATGACGGCATAGTCCATGGTCGCGAAAGCTTAGGTCACACTTCAGGGCAATGCAGTGAAGCTAACGGACTGCAGAGTTTGCATCCATCATTGGAAGCATCACAGATGCTATAACCAGCGCAACCAGACCGCCCATTAGGACAATCAAGATAGGCTCTAGCATTTTCAAAGCTTGTTGCAGGCTTTGCACACCTTCCTTCTCGAAGTATTCGCCCGTGGTAATCATGACGCGATCCAAGTTTCCCGATTTCTCAGCCATTGTGATCATCGCTGCTGCCCCAGCAGGAAGAAACGAGGATTTGGCTAGCGAGTGGCTCAGGTTTCGACCAACCAATACATCTCTTTCGGTTTCTTCGAGAATGGAACGCAGGGTGGGGCTGAAAGATGCACGAGCGCAAAGTTGCAGGGAGTCCAGCAGAGGGACACCGTGTCGTAGCATATTCCCGCAAAGCAAAAAGAAGCCGCTGGTAGCCAGGTAGCGGTAGGCTTTGCCAATGATAGGTATACAGCAGAGTAGTTTGTCTCGGTAAACTGCAAATCTCGGATGACGCCAAGTGAAGATGGTAGCGGCAACCAGGGCGATAGCACTTAAGCCGAAGAGCCAATAATATGCCCGAGCAGTACGAGCGCCGGACAGAAGTGCTTGAGTGATCCAAGGAGGCGTATAGTTCATGTTTTCGAATACTTTTTCGAACTGAGGCAACACGAACCAAATTAAGCTATTGACCACTCCAAAGGCGACCACACAAAGTACACAGGGATAGGCCAAAGCAGATCGAGTTGACCACTGGAGATCTAAGTCTCGTTCGAGTTTTGCAGCAGTGCTCTTAAGAACTTCGGCGAGTTTTCCGGAGGCTTCACCTGCGGATATGCTAACTACATAATCTGCCCCAAGCACATTCCTTTGTTGATTTAGGGCATACGAAAGAGCTCGGCCTGCGTTAATATCTTCACCGATATTCAACCATGCTTGACGAACTGGACCTAAAGGGATTTGATCGCAGATAACGGTGATGGCCTCTGCGATATCTACACCGGTGTCGACGAGCAGCGCCAATTGTTTGGTGATGTTGAGTATCTGTTGTCGCTTATTACTTAACAGCGCAAATTTACGTCGATTGTTGGCGGGCGTAACAGAATTAGATCCTGAGAGTTGGACTGCATTATCCAATTGTGGAGTCAGGATGGAGTTGGCGGTAGACCAATGATCCCACGGAGAGTTTTTCCCATTAGGAATGCCCAGTGAGTTTGGTGTATTAAGCGGAGTTCGCGTTGGTGTTTCGAAGGATGGCATGAGCGAAGGGTCCTGATTCCCTGTCTATCTTGAAATGGAACTCACTCGAAATGAGCAACTCGAATAACTTCATCCAAGGATGTCATTCCATCATCCGCAAGTCGAAGTGCTTGGCTGAGCAACGTCCCTCCGCCTTGCGCGACGAGTTCATCCCGAATTTGATCTAAGGGAGCGCTTTCCTGGATGAACTGGCGAACCTTATGATTGACTTCGAGAATTTCGTAGATACCTCGTCGGCCGCGAAATCCGGTGTCATGGCATTGTGGGCAGCCTTGTCCGCGCGAAAACTGTTGGCGGGTTCGGTCGTGATAGCCAACCATCTTTAGCATTTCGGCAGACGGGAAATGGGTTGTCTTGCAATTAGTGCATACACGGCGGACAAGACGCTGAGCGACAATGCCTACCAAAGCGGCTGAGATCTTGAAGGGGGCAATTCCCATATCGACCAAACGTGTGATCGTCGAAGCGGTATCATTGGTATGAAGCGTGCTTAGCACCAAATGACCGGTGAGAGCGGCTTGAATGGCCGTTTCGGCGGTCTCCACGTCGCGGATTTCGCCGACAAGGATAACATCGGGGTCCTGCCGGAGAATGCTTCTTAGTGCACTGGCAAAAGTCATGTTTCGCGAATTTTGAACTTGAACTTGGTTGATCAGTTCGAGTTGATATTCGACTGGATCTTCGACCGTGATAATGTTTCTCGCGACGTTTTTGACCATTTCTACAGATGAGTAGAGAGTCGTCGTTTTTCCGCTACCCGTTGGGCCGGTGACGAGAACCAAACCGTGAGGGCGCCGCAGAATGCTCTTGAGTCGACCGAGTTGATCCTCAGGAACTCCTAGGCGATCCAGATCGAAGCTAATACTAGCGCGATCGAGAATACGCATAACCACCTTCTCGCCTTGTACGGTGGGGAGAGTGGAGACACGAAAGTCGACGGTGCGATTATCGATTCGAGCGTGAAAGCGTCCATCTTGTGGCTTGCGTTGTTCGGCAATGTCCATTTTGGACATAACTTTGATACGCGACACAGCTGCTGCGTGGATATCGGCCCTGGGACGCAGTACTTCACGTAATTGACCATCGACGCGGAAGCGAACCAAGCAATTCTTGAGTCCTGGTTCGATGTGGATATCGCTGGCACCTTGTCGAACGCCTTGCAAGAGAAGGTAGTTGACGAGGTTAACAACGGGGCTACCTTCGGCCATGATTTCAACATGGTCGATGTTGATCGTGTTTTCTTCTTCACCTACCTGAATTTCTCGATTATCGAAGTCAGCCGTAACTGTATCGACTGAGAAATCCGCTTCATAGGAACGATCAACTAGCCGTTCAAAGGCGGTGTGAAGAACGAAAATTGGACGAATGGAGAGTTTGGTGACTCGGTGAAGATGGTCAATGGCCTCAAGATTTTGAGGTTCCACCATGGCCACTGTAAGTTCATTGCGCACTTTAAAGAGTGCAAGGCATTTGTAATGTTTAGCGAGCGTTTGCGGAATAAGGTGAACAACGCTGGGATC
>JBILTA010000545.1:0-4210 GCA_044371785.1 Pirellulaceae bacterium
GTCCCTCCGATGACATGCGATTCGAAATTTCTCGAGTTGAGGCAATTGAAGAAACCAAAAGCACCGTAACCGGAAAGCGCATTCATAGCACGCGCTGGGTAGCCACACATCGGGGAAGTGAGGACGTTGCAGCGCAAGCCGTCTGGCGATATCGACAACCGATTTGGATGTTAGTTGATCTCGATCTGGATGTAGATCCACAGGTGCAGCGTCAGTGGGAGCGAGTCTGTCATGACACAGCGTCCGCTGCGGGCTAAGCAAACCAAATTCGTCAATGTGCGAAATCGAATGACCTCGGGTCGTGTTATCTCCGGGCAACGCGGCCTCGTGCTGTTACTGGCGTTGTTAGCGGCTACGGCTGTTACGCTGATTCGTATCGACGCTAGCTGGGCTCCTTGGACCATTTGGGTTCCCACTTTAGTCAGCACGGTCGTTGCCATCGCATTGATGATGATCGCTCCTTCTCGTGCCGCAACCAAGAATCCAGGTGGACTCTGGATTAGCATTACCGCTCTCCTCATTGTCTACGTCGTTCCCTGGAACTTCCTGGTGAAGTCTGTCATGGCTCATACGGGCGAGCCTCTCGAGTTGATAATGTTGGCCATGGTGCAGCAAGCTGCTATCGTGTCCGTGACTCTTTATCCCGTTCGCAAAGCGGAGTGGATCTCGGGGTTGCTCAGTTTTTTTCTATTCGTGTTCTGTATCACGATGTCGAGCGCTCAAACGGTCTATGTGCTGGCAGGCTTGTACGGTTTGCTCAGTATTTGGTGGTTGATGGGAGCCTACTGGGAACGCATTCAAGGCGGGTTCGTCGCGCAGCAGTCGGTACCCGTTGTGCGTCTACGGGCAAGTATCCTAATCTCGCTGGTGGCCTTACTCTTGGTGTTGGCCTACGTTGGCTCCACTCGCTCCACGACGCTGGCCTCGCTGTTGGGATTTATGCCAACATCGGGAGGTAGTGGCGAAAATGATGAATCGGCTCGTTCGGGTATCGGTGACGGTGATCGTGTTGTCGCAGCCCAAGATACCGCAATGAGCTTCGGACCTGTTGAAAGCGAGCTTTTCCTTGAAGATACCTCGCCGTCACTCTACGACATGTTTAGTGACATCTACGGTGATGATCCGAAGGTCACCAAACGTGCCGAAAAAGCAGTCTCTTTACCAGGAGCTGAAGGACCACAAAAGCATCAGCACTTATCGCAATCGCAAAAGTCCAGTCGCGAATTTTCCGCCGTTCGCCGAGCAAAGCTGAGCCAAGAGAAAAAGCCGGAGCAAAAGCTTACATCCGCCATGCTCTATCTCATCGGTGACGTTCCTACGCATTTAGTGATGGAGACCTTTGATGCTTTCGATGGTCGTCAATGGACCCATCAACAACCTATTCGAGCAACAGAGCTCAAGCTGTCATCCATCGGAGAGAAGCCCTATATCAATTTTATTCCTAAGGGTAGCATTTCCTACGCACTCACCGAGCAAGTGTATGGCATCAAATTGATCAATCTGAAATCACCACGCATTCCAAGTCCACATCTACTTTCGGGCGTTCATATCGATAAGGTGGATCGCGTCGATTTCTATAGCAAGACCCGCGACGACGTCCCTGAAATGATCGGTCGCGAGCATATTCCTCAACTCACCGTGTTGCATCTCAGGACGTATATGCCACACATTCACGCGCTGCGCAATACAAGCAACTTCCGCAAACTGGCTTGGCGAGTCCGATCCGAGGCAAACTACGTTCTGGCAGACGAAGTGCGCAAGTCGCAGCAAGAATTTGACGTTACACATCCTGATGGAGAAATGCTGCTGCAACCATTACCCCAAGCAGAAACGGTGATTGATGGCAGCCCGATCGCAGCTGAAACGTCAAGTAGCATTGAACCCGCATTGACAGGAGAAGCGAAAGAGATCTTGGATGCTGCCAAAGCGTTCGAGGTCTATTACCAAATAGCGGCAGAGAGAGACTCAATTGAAGAGTTATCTTCGCAGTGGACGCGCGGAGTTTCTCGGGGGTGGAGCGAAGTTGATACGATCTTATCGCGTTTAAAAGATGAATTTGAGCATGATCCGACGGCAACAGCACCGGAAGAATGTGAGGATGTTGTAGCTCACTTCTTGAAAACGAAACGCGGTCCAGATTATCTCTTCGCGTCGACTGCAGCTATGCTTCTGCGCGCACGCGGTTTTCCCACTAGATTGGTAACGGGATTTTATGCAGATCCTCAAGACTTTGAATATGCGACTGGGCAAACGGTGATCCGCAAGGAAGATTTGCATACTTGGCTGCAAGTTTCAATCGATGGCACGAACTGGATTTCTATCGAGGCTACACCAGGCTACTTAAGTCCGATCGAAGATCTCAATTGGTTCGAGTGGGCACAGTTAGGTTTCTGGTCCACATGTCGTTGGGTATGGCAACATCCGCTAACGGTTTTGTCCGTTCTAGTCGCATTGTCGTGGGCCATCTGGGCTCGTGTGTGGATCATCGAGTTGGGTCTCACGCTCTGGGTTGCGATCGTCGGCAATATGGGGTCGCTTCGCAATCGAACGCTGTGGTTAATGTGGCTGCTGCAGTGCCGCGGCAAGTTGTACGGCAAGCCTCGTCCACGCTACAAGACGTTGCGAAGTTGGTTGAGTGAAGTGGCTACTGATTCAGCGTCGGTTCGTGATTTCATTCCTCATGTTGAACGTATGTTGTATGCACCTCCACAAGCCAATCTTGCGGAATCTGATAACGAATACCGTAAATTATATCGGCTTCTGCTGTGGGGCCGCCGAACGTTCACCAATCAACATACCCAAACCTCTCAATAAGCGCTCATCTAACCCTGATGACGGAAACTATGACCCAGAACACTAAGTTGAAAAGCATTGAGTTGCTGCGTAAGTGCTTGAACGCAACCTTATTAGGCAAAGAAGATGTTGTCGAACTCGTTATCGCTTGCCTGCTGTCTAAGGGGCACTTATTGTTCGATGACCTGCCTGGCTTGGGTAAAACAACATTGGCCAAAGCGCTGGCAACGACCATCGGCGGACGTTTCTCCCGCGTGCAATGTACTCCCGACTTACTCCCCAGCGACATCACTGGATTCAATATTCTCAATCAAAAGACCCGTGAGTTTGAGTTCCGACCAGGGCCTGTATTCGGTGATGTATTGTTGGCAGACGAAATCAATCGCGCTACGCCACGGACCCAAAGCGCACTGTTCGAAGCAATGGCAGAGCGACAAGTCACTATTGATGGAATCGCTCATCCTCTTAGTTCGACCTTCATGGTCATCGCCACACAAAACCCAGTCGAAAGTCATGGCGCTTATCCACTCCCCGAAGCACAGTTAGATCGATTCGCCATGAAACTGCAGATCGGTTATCCGAATCGCGGAAGTGAACTGGAAATGCTCCAAAAGAATATCGGCGCTGGAGCTCAAGGTTATCAATCCGTTGAACGAGTGTTTGAGGCAGGCGAGCTAGAGAAATTGCAGGATGCAGTGGCTGCGGTTGCGGTGGAACTCCCTGTACGTGAATACTTGGTCGACCTCGCTCGAGCGACTCGCGAACATCGTTCAGTAACGTTGGGTCTAAGTCCACGAGGTCTAATCACTTGGCAGCGCGTCGCTCAAGCTTGGGCCTTTATTGCACAGCGTAATTTCGTTATTCCTGATGATGTCCAGGCTGTCGCTAGGCCCGTTTTGGAAGTCCGTTTCGGTGGAAGTGTGGATAATGTCGATAAAGTCGTGAACGAGATTATTGAGTCCGTTGCCGTGCCTACCGGACGTTGAGCAAATGAAGTGCAACCAAGTAATCAGGCTCTAAGCTGGAACAGGAATTAACTCATGTTGCGATTGCTTACTTTAGTGTCAATTCTGGGACTATTGGCAACTCTGTGTGGATGTCAAAAGGGTGCCGCAGAAGAAGAGGAAGCACATCATATTCCTGGACATCTGCCAGCTGACTTCGATCAAGCTCTGACACGCGTGGAACAGTTGGTTGCTCATCTCAAAGATGGAGTAGCCTTGGAGGCAATGCCCACGGAAGTGAATGTGGAGACTGAATTGCGCGATGTGGTGCGGTGGCTGCCAGAGCTAGCTGCTCAATCGGACTTAAAGGAAGCGGATTGGAACGTCGTTGATGGAGCGACAATCGAGCTCATCGAACAGTTTAGTTCGGAAAAAGCTCCGCCAGAAAAGTGGATCGGCAAAGGTGAGACTTT
>JBILTA010000546.1:0-4209 GCA_044371785.1 Pirellulaceae bacterium
TCTGGTCCTTTGCGTACCGCTACGGATCCATTGCGAATGAGATAGAACTTATCGCCCGGATCTCCCTCGCGAATCACACGTTCACCAGCATTCCAAGATTCGGCTTGCATCTTATCAGCCATTTCGGTCAAGGTGCGTGGCGAAAGGCCCTCAAAAACCTTACAGGACGCCAACATCTGCCCAATGATCGAAGCCTCTTTCACCAACACGTCACTCACGATTCGACCATCGACCAAATTGACAATACGATCCGCCACATCAAGAATGCGGTTATCATGCGTGACAATGATAATCGTCACCCGTTCCTGCTGAGCCAAAGTCCGAAACATTTCAACGACGTTGCGACCACTCTGTTCGTCTAATGCGGCAGTTGGTTCATCGGCCAATACCAAACGTGGTCGGTGCACTAAACCTCGAGCTATAGCCACACGTTGCTTTTGTCCCCCCGACAATTGCTTCGGCTTATGATTCAAACGAGCCCCCAGCCCTACCTTGGTAAGCATCTCCTGAGCTCGCTGTGTCGCTTCCACCCTAGATAAATGAGGTTCCACCAACTCCAACGCCATACGCACGTTTTGTGTTGCCGTCAGCGAGCCGAATAAATTGTGTGCCTGAAAAATAAATCCCAACCGTTTTCGCAGCTCGCGCAATTCGCTGTCGCTCGCCCGATGCAACGCTTCATCTAGAACAGTTAATTCACCTTGCTGAACACGTCGCAATGTTCCCAACAAAGTGAGCAAAGTTGTCTTACCGGAACCACTCGGCCCAGTCATGATGATGATTTCACCCGGATAAATCACCAAATGATTGTCGTAAAGAACCTGCTTCTTCTGCTCACCTTCACCGTAGAAATGATTGATGCTCTTCACTTCAATCGCTGGGTGAACATCACCAGTCGCTCGTCGATGTAGATCGGGATCAAATGCAGTCGCTCTTATCGCACCTCGCTCCATCACTCCCGTCCCTGTCATCCCGAATCTCCCTCTACTCGATAAACACAGCCGCAATCCCGGCTGATGTAGCAAAACGTGCGCTGTGTGGCAAACCAAGCCAAGTTCCTATAGATTGAACAGGCCCAGCCTGCTAGTCTACCCCATAATCAAGCGGCTGGGTGCACGGAAAATGCTGGCATCGTGGGTGAAAATGCAGCAAATGAGTTTCTTCAGGGATCGGTCATGGGTCAACGATTGCGAGATAGTTTATTTCTAATTTTGCTAGCAACTGGTCCGATAGGAGCCGCATCGCTATCAACCTTGGTAGGTTGCAATAGCCCGAAAAACGACAATTCCGTTCCAGCAAATGCATCCTCATCGACCAATTTACTCAACCGAGGCACTCGGATCGCCGCCCAAGGACAACTGCTACCTGCGGATGGCATCGTTCGCTTGGTCGGCACCCCAGGTGATCGCATCGCCGAAGTTTTGGCCAAAGTTGGCGCAACAGTCCAAGCTAAAGATCCACTTATTCGCTTCGGCAGCCAACAACTGCGTGAACTTGAGCTGAAGGTTGCTGAACAGAAATTGTTTGAAGCTGAGTCCGCTTTCGCAGCCAAGCTGCACGAAAACTCAGAGCTCATCGCTGCGGCAGAGCAAGAGCTTGTCTTGGCCAAGAGTCAATTGGAGAGTGCGCAAGCTCAGCTGGAACTAGCGAAGAGTGGTACCAAATCGGTTGATATCGCCAATCAGAATGTCGAGCGGATGGAGAAGCTGGTCAAAGATCCCGCCACATCCAACACCGTTTCGCGGTCGTCGGTAGATCAACAAAAGCTTCAACAGCAGCAACTTGCTACGCAACAAAAAGAAGCTGAACTTGCAGCCGAACACTCCAAGAAATTGGCGGAGTTCCAAGTCACAGCGGCTGAAAAGAAAGTGGCCGCGCTGAATGATAGCCGTGAATGGATTAATAAAACTTCACCGCTTGGCTCGTTGAAAACGCAGCTGGAATTGGTTCGATATCAGTTCGAGCAAACAGAACTCAAGGCTCCCGTGGCTGGTAAGATCTTGCGTGTTGATGCGAGCAAAGGTGGCTCGATCGGAACACTCCCCTTAATAGAGATGGCCAATACCTCGAAAATGATTTGCCAAGCGGAGATCAGCGAGGTCGATGTGCAGCGTTTACAGGTTGGTCAAAAAGCGGCGATGAGCTCCCCTGCCCTATCGCAAACCTTGCAAGGTGTCGTGATACGAATCGATCCAATTGTTGGGACACCGCAATATCGATCCCCCAACCCACTTGCCCCAGTCGATTATCGTGTGGTGCAGGCAATCATTGAACTTGATGCGGCCAGTGCGCCACTAGCGGATGACTTCGTACAGTTACAGGTCGATGTTGCCATTGATGTAGTCGCCTCGACCGAATCATCTTCCAAATAGTTCGCTTGTTGACTTCTCAGAAATCTGAAACCAATTCCTTTCATCACTTTTATTGTGTAGGCCGAGGAGAACGCACGGATGTCATCGTGGTTGAAGCGCACACCGATGGCATTTTACAATATCCTGCAATTTCCGATGCGCACCGCAGTATCTGCAGCGGGAATCGCATTCGCCTTGTTGTTAGTTTTCATGCAACTTGGCTTTCTGGGGGCGGTCTCCAATACGGCAACCGTCTTGCTGAATCAACTTGAGTTCGATTTGGTAGTCCGCTCGCCGGACTATCTTCATTTGTATGAACCGAGACACTTTGATCAAAGTTGGCTCGCGTGGTGTCGCGGTCAGGCGGATGTTACCGATGTAAAACCGCTGTGGCTTGATTTGGTACGGTGGCAGAATCCACAAGACAAACGGGTGCGAGCGATTGCCCTGATTGGCCTAAGAGTAGACCAATCTCCATTTCGCCCCAAGTCGACAGAAGTGGAGAATGAAAGACGCCACCTTCAATTCGGAGAACTGCTCAACTCACGACAGGTACTCATCGATACGGCTTCGCGCGGCGATTACGGTCCGCGAAACGGAAGACGCTTTACAGATGCCGATATCGGCCAAGAAGTGATGATGGGGAGTGAACGCGTTCGTATTGCAGGCCTGATCGATATTGGAACAGGTCTCGCTGCCAACGGCCAAGCGGTTGTGTCGCAGTCGGCCTTTGCCAAACTTGTCCCATGGGACGCAACGCGTCGCACGAATCTCGGCCTAATACGCTTGCGACCAGGTGCGAATCCAGAAACCGTCGCCCGTCAACTCAATTCTCTACTCCGCACGAATGGACGAGATGCAGCGATGATCGAGGTGCTTACGCGTAAGGAAGCCATATCGCGAGAAACCCAACGTTGGATCGCCCAAACTCCGATCGGTATCATCTTTCAAATGGGTGTCGTGTTAGCTTTGATGGTTGGTGCCACGGTTGTCTACCAAGTTCTCTCGACCGATATCGCGAATCGTATGCCCGAATATGCAACACTCAAGGCCATGGGCTTTAGCAATTCCTATTTGAGCAATGTGGTGCTCTTCCAAGCTTGGTATTTGGCATTGCTCAGCTTCATACCTGCATGGGTACTAGCCGAATTGCTTTATCGATTTACTTCCTGGTTCGCAGGAATTCCAATCTCGATGACACTCCCACGAATTGTGATGGTCGCCTTTGCGGGCTTTATCATATGCACATGTAGCGGCGCGATTGCACTGAGCAAACTGCGACGAGCCGAACCTGCCTCTCTGTTCTAAAATCATTGGATACAAGCGTAGAAATACTTCCAAATATGGGCCTTTTCCATTCACAAACTCCGATCGCATGGAAGAACTTAGTGGCTGATCCACGCAAGTTCTTTTGGTCGCTATTGGGTATCACTTTCGCGGTGGTATTGATGTTTGTGCAAAATGGTTTCCGCAATTCGTTATTCGACAGCACCGTTCGCGTCGTGCGACTTCTGGATGCCGATTTATTGATTGTCAGCAGTGGACGTTACAACTTAGCCACAGAGATTCGTTTTGATCGACAGATCTTGAGACGGGCTTCTATGTTGAATGACGTGGCTTGGTCGTCACCTCTCTTTATCGATCGTTTGGCTTCGCCTATTCGCGTAGCAGGTCGCCCCAGTCGGCCGATCCGTGTCCTTTCGCTCGACCCTCGCGAACACATCTTCGGCGACCAAACCATTCAGGACTCTCTGGAACTCCTGAAACGTCCCGGTCAAGTTTTGCTCGATCAGCGCTCCAAAAAAGAATATGGCTTTGAGCTGGACCAACCCAATACCTTAAACGGTCGTGCCATTGA
>JBILTA010000070.1:0-13310 GCA_044371785.1 Pirellulaceae bacterium
ACATGAAGTCTCTGTCACGGAGCGTAGCTCGGCAGTCCTGCGTCCGACACCCATTTCGCGTCTGGTACCATCTACTGCCGAGCGGCCGTCCGAGAAAATGTCACATCTAACCTTTCCATATCTTACGCAGCAACGACATGAAGTCTCTGGCACGGAGCGTAGCTAAACGCCTGGCGATGAAGTACGCTTAATAGAGACTGTCTTCTTAGACCAACATAAGCAATAGCAACCATGATCCTCAATACTCGCCTCGATGGAAATGTGGCCTATGTCCAACTTGAAGGCGACATGGTCGGCCCAGTGGATGAAACAACTCGCAATAGGCTTATCGAACTCATCCAGCCTGGCCGAAAACTCATCGTTGATCTCTCGCAGTGGAACACCTGCTCTGGCATAGGACTTAGACGGCTATTGCTGCTGTTTCGTTGGGCGATGTCACAGCAGTGCCAAGTCGAATTGCATGGTATCCCTGACGATTTTCGCAACTGCGCCGAAGCTGCTGGCTTCACCGATCTCTTTTTTCAATCCGAGAAGCTAACACAAATCCCCGCAGCCACTTCACCACCTTCGCCACGGATCGACATTTTTCCGACACAACACCACAGCGGTTTCGGTATAAGGCCCGGTATGCCTTACCCGCTTGGAGCATCGCAAGTAACTCGTGGAACAAACTTCGCGGTCTATTCGAAACACGCCACGGCTGGTCATCTTGTCCTTTTTCGTGTAGGCCAACAACAACCCTTCGCGGAAATTCCGTTTCCAGAAGAGTTTCGTATTGGTCACGTCTTCACGATGATCGTATTCGACTTAGATACAGAAGAAGTTGAATATGGTTATCGCATGTTCGGCCCTTACGAGCCCCAGCAAGGACATCGGTTTGATGACCAACTGGTGTTACTGGATCCGCATGCGCGTTGTATCGCTGGGTTTGATGGCTGGGGTAAACCGCGCATGTATCAAAACTCGCGTTACCCTTATCGCACTCGCATACTTCCCGAAGATTACGATTGGCAAGGTGATCGTCCCCTCGGTCTTCCAACCGAAGATTTGATTATCTATGAAATGCATGTGCGTGGCTTCACACAAAGCCCGAGTTCCAAAATCCGCTACCCTGGCACTTTCGCCGGCATTCGCGAGAAAATCCCGTATCTAAAGGAACTGGGCATCAACTGTATTGAATTGATGCCAATTTTCGAATTCGACGAAACGGATAACTCACGCACGAATCCATTTACGGGCGAACGACTGTGGAACTACTGGGGCTATAACACCATCGCCTTCCAAGCTCCCAAAGCATCCTTTGCCGCTTCGCATGCAGCGCAAATGCAAAGCGAAGAACTAAAGTCGACAGTCAAAGAACTCCATCGACATGGGATCGAAGTTATCTTAGATGTCGTATTCAATCACACTGCAGAAGGAAATGAAAACGGCCCGACGATTTCACTGCGGGGGCTGGATAACGAAACCTACTATATGCTCACCACTCAGGGTGAGTATTTCAATTTCAGTGGCTGTGGCAACACATTGAACTGCAATCATCCTGTCGTACGTGACTTCGTATTACAGTCTCTTCGTCTCTGGGTTGCCGAATATCATATCGATGGCTTTCGTTTTGACTTGGCCAGCATATTGGGACGCGACGACTTGGGATTTCCACTTTCCAACCCACCGCTGCTCGAGTCCTTAGCAATGGATCCCGTCTTGGGTAAAACCAAATTGATCGCAGAAGCTTGGGATGCAGGGGGACTTTATCAAGTTGGATCGTTCCCCAGTTATGGTCGTTGGGCTGAATGGAATGGAAAATATCGCGATGCAACTCGCAAGTTCCTTAAGGGCGACAGCAACATGACCAGCGAGGTGGCAACCAGGCTTGTTGGTTCACCCGATCTTTATGCGGCTCGCGGCCCTGCCGCTTCCATCAACTTCATCACTTGTCACGACGGCTTCACTTTACATGACCTCGTGTCTTACAACGAGAAACATAACGAAGCGAATGGAGAAGAAAATCGTGATGGAGCAAATGACAATCATTCGTGGAATTGTGGCGTCGAAGGCGAAACGACAGATCCTGAAATTCTGTCTTTGCGCAATCGACAAATGCGCAATGCCATCTCGCTGTTGATGCTCAGCCAAGGGGTTCCTATGCTGCTGATGGGTGATGAAGTCGGTAGAACACAACAGGGCAACAACAACACATATTGCCACGACTCTCCACTAAATTGGTTCGATTGGAGCCTGCTCGACACAAAACAAGACCTCTTTCGATTCCACAAAAATTGGATTCAATTCCGCAAAGCACATCCGCTCTTGCGCCATCCTGCTCATGTTGGCAACGAACACGCCCATACCTCACCCCTTGAGGTAAGCTGGCATGGTCATGAGGCCTGGAATGCCGACTGGTCGCCGGAAAGCCGCTTCTTAGCTTGTATGCTTCGACAACGCTTACCGTACATAAATGACAGCCTGTATGCAGCTTTCAATATGCATTGGGAACCCGCGACCGTCGAACTCCCTGAACCTATTGACGGCGATAACTGGTACATCTTTGTGGATACTTCAAAACCGTCACCCTATGACATTGCTGAAGTAGGGGCAGAATCGGTTTTGATAGAAGATCGAACAATCACTATGAGCCCACGCAGCTGCCTGGTGGCTGTACCCAAATGATTCTTATCGTTCCCCTATAAAGCCTGGGAACAGGGGAGGTAATCGGTTATACTACTGAGAGATCAACTTGACTCCATCTCTTTCGAATTGTTACGGAAACGGCTTGTGAATCAATCACGCTTGTTTGATCCCTTTGTCAAAAGCCATGGCAGTTTCGTGCCACTGGTCATCCTTACGATCGCAACCTCACTTCTTTCCATTATTGCGATCGAATTTCTTAATCATTTGGTTTATCAGGAAGCGGAGAACATCGTGAAAGGGAAATCCGTTTTCCCCCTGAAGAACACACCTGACCGCGAATAAACTCCCTACTTCACCTGCTCGCCACCTTTCGTTTTCAACGTAAGTTTCTTCTAGCGAATAAAAAATCGTCATGGTTGACCCAAATCAGATCGCCATCAATGCGCTGCGTCAAGCAATCTCGCTGGCACCAGACAATCTAGAGCTTGTATTTCATCTCACTCAAATGCTGAACACCATGGTTCGCTTTGATGAATCGGTGCAAGTCTTCAAGGAGGCGCTCGAGCGTTTTCCCAATAATCGTCGCTTACAGCTAGGCTTGGCAGATAGCTATTGGCGGCAGGGAAAGACGTCACATGCACTGGCGATTCTCGAAACGCTCTTGGCCGATTCTCGTCCCTCAGCAGAAACCTATCTATTGCACTGCCGTGTATTGCAATCCGAAGGGAATACGGCGAGTGCCATCGCTAGCTATCGAGAAGCAATCGACCTATCTCCAGAATTAGCGGATGGGGAACTCGAAAGCCTTTTGGGAATGCAGAGATTTGGCAGCAATGAAGAGGAACAAGAAACACCTGACCAAGTGCCTTGGGAGGATCAAGAGGATACAGAAATTGGCGAAAGCGTCGCTTTTGAACGTCCATCGATTTCGTTTGCAGACGTTGGGGGAATGACGAACGTCAAGGAAGATATCCAGATCAAGATCATTTATCCATTGCAGCATCCGGATATCTATGCGGCATATGGTAAAAAAGCAGGTGGTGGCATCTTAATGTATGGGCCACCTGGTTGCGGCAAAACTTTATTGGCTCGTGCTACAGCGGGCGAAGTTAAGTCGAACTTCATGTCCATCGGAATCAATGAAGTACTCGACATGTGGATGGGAAATAGCGAAAAGAACTTACATGCCTTGTTCGAAAGGGCTCGACGCAATAAACCATGCATCATGTTTTTTGATGAAGTGGACGCGTTAGGCGCCAGTCGTAGCGACATGCGAAAAACGGGCGGCCGACATCTCATCAATCAGTTTCTTTCAGAACTGGATGGCGTTCAGGCGAATAACGACGGAGTGCTGTTCTTAGCTGCCACCAATGCCCCGTGGCATTTGGATAGCGCTTTCAAACGCCCTGGTCGATTTGACCGTGTCATTTTCGTACCTCCTCCCGACGAAGAAGCTCGCGCTGAAATCATCACTCTCCACCTGAAAGGGAAACCGATAGACCGAATCGATTTCCGTAAAGTGGCTAAAGCTACGCATCAGTTTTCCGGAGCCGACCTGAATGCCGTCATCGATTTGGCTGTTGAGGGAAAACTGAGAGAAGCACTAAAGACCGGGCGACCTACACCGATCACCACCAATGACCTCCTAGCCGCAGCCAAGAATCGTCGTCCATCCACCACAGAATGGTTTGCTTCCGCGCGAAATCACGCTCTCTATGCCAACGATGGCGGTGAATATGACGCTGTTCTTCAGTATCTTGGGATGAAAAAATAAACAGGAACAGTGTCCATGTTTTCATTCGATAAAATTCAACTATTGATCAACCATCGTCGTTACCAAGATGCCGAACGTGAGATTCGTATGGCACTGGCAACAGAACCGATGAACGCCAACTTACACATGTTGCTGGCAATATGTTTGGTGAATGAGCCAACTCGACTTGATGAAGCCAAAACCGAGGCCCAACAAGCGGTGGGTCTTGAACCAGATGAACCTTCTTTTCATTATGTCCTGGCCGTCGTTTTGAAAGAACGCAAAGAGTATGCAGAAGCACGAAAGTATTTCCGCTCATCACTCAGTCTTGACCCAACTATGGCAAGGAGCTGGTCAGGCTTAGCGCACCTTGAACTTTTGGAATCGAACTGGCAAGCTGCCCTCGATACTGTGGAAAAGTGCCTGCAAATTGATCCTGACAATACAGAGGCTCGCAACTTTCGCACCATTGCCCTGGAAAGACTTGGGCGTGGTCGTGAAGCGTTGAACTCAGCCCGCGAATCTTTGCGAGAAGCACCTGATGACGCAACCTCTCACGCTGCTGCCGGCTGGGCTGCTCTCAATAACGGCAAACATGAAGAAGCCCAAATCCATTTTCGAGAAGCTTTGCGGCTGAATCCTAATGATGAGTTCGCGAAATCAGGAATGGTCTCCGCCCTCTGCAGTCGTTATGTTTTCTTCCGATTGTTTTACCGGTTTAATGTTTGGTTGAGCCGTTTTGCAGCCAAGTATCAATTTCTGATTTTTCTAGCGATCCTTTTTCTTCCAAGAGTGTTGGGGCAATTTGCGAATACCGAAAATGGGCTGGGTATTATGGTGCTTGTCGTGCGCGGAGCGCTGCTCAGCATTATCGTGCTCACCTGGCTCATCGAACCTCTAACTCATTTAGCTCTGCGGTTCAACTCGTTTGGAAAATATCTGCTTTCCGCGAAAGAGATATGGTGTTCGAATTTGATTGCGTCTTATGTTGCAGCCTCTATTGTTGGATTGATTTACGGATTCATTCGATGCCCAGGCTGGCTCCCCCTTATTGTGCCATTTTATTGGCTGATATGCGTTTTTGTGACCACAATCGCTTTTCAACAACCTAACGTCTGGCGGATGCGACTTGTAGGAGCCATCGCTGTTGTCATTGCTTTACTCCCTGCCTATGGCTTGCTCAGTGCATACAACGCCAAAGACCTCACCCCTGCGCTCGACTATTTCCGGATGGCAGGTTCAGCTGCATTTATCGGACAAATTCTCCATGCGATCGACTCGGTACGAAATCCACGTTCCTGATCGGTTGCTTGTTTTAGGTACTATCATTTTATGAACCAGCCGTTTTTACAGCGTAACCTAGTATGGCTAGTTTTGTTCCTCTGGACACAATCCTTGGCACTGCTGTTCGCCAACATTGGATACGCTGAAACCCGCATATCGAATACCACCAAACCCAACTTTCTCTTCATTTTCGCTGATGATCTCTCCTATGAAGCGGTTGGTTACGCGAAGCGCTACAACGTGCAAACGCCGAACCTCGATCGACTCGCGTCGCGTGGGCTACAATTTACGCACACGCACAATATGGGTTCGTTTAGCCCAGCCGTTTGTGTCGCTAGCCGTACCATGCTCGTTACTGGTCGCAGCGTATGGCGTGCCGAATCGATTTACAAGAATGTCGCGCAAGTTCAGGCTGCTCAAGAGATGTGGCCGCAGTTGCTTCAACAAGCGGGCTACCACACTTACATGACGGGAAAGTGGCATGTACCCATCGAAGCTAAACGCTGCTTTGATCAGGTTGGAACGGTGCGGGCCGGTATGCCTAACGATAAGCCAACGTGGTATTCACGTCCTATCGACGGCAAACCCGATTCTTGGAACCCAGCCGATGAGTCCTTAGGTGGCTATTGGACTGGGGGAAAACATTGGAGTGTCGTTACGGCTGATGAAGCGTGCGAATATCTCACGCATCGCCGGGAACAAAGTCAGCCTTTTTTTGCTTATGTCGCTTTCAATGCGCCTCACGATCCGCGACAAGCCCCACAAGCTTATCTGGATCGATACCCCACCGAGAGCATTGCATTACCAGAAAGTTACGCGGCCGATTACCCCTTTGCGAAGGCCATCGGTTGTGGTCCAGGCTTGCGTGATGAACGATTGGCACCGTTTCCTCGCACCTCCCATGCCATACAGGTACATCGTCGCGAATACTATGCGTTGATAACCCATCTGGATGAACAAATCGGTCGCATACTCGACACACTAAGCGAGACGGGACAAGTAGACAACACCTGGATCTTTTTCACTGCAGATCACGGACTGGCCGTTGGCTCTCATGGTTTGTTAGGAAAGCAAAATATGTATGAACATAGTTTGCGGGTTCCCTGCTTGGTGGCTGGACCAGGCATTACCGAGGCGAGAACGATCGATCAGCGTATTTATTTGCAGGATATCGTACCGACGTCACTCGAACTTGCGGGTGCCTCAATTCCATCAACACATGAGTTTCGCAGCTTTCTACCCTTGATTCGCAATGAACCGTATGAGGCGCGGCCTGGGATCTATGGGGCTTACCTTGACCTACAACGGGCGTTCATCAAAGACCATTTGAAGTTGATTGTTTATCCCAAGGCCAATGTGACACGACTCTTTGATCTCAAGCGTGATCCGCTAGAACTCAAAGATCTGGCTGCAGACGCGGCCTATGGGGAGATCATTATTGAGATGAAAGCAGCACTCGCATCCGAAGAAAGAAGTCTTGGGAAATAGGCACGTTCCAAAATCGAACTGAACTAAGTGTGGATCGATGAACCCGTAATGGAACGCAGCGGGTTAAACGAGCCAGATCTTATCCGGCTCACCCGCTCACAAGACTCTCCTGCTCACCTCTCCAATCTCACCTGCTCTCGTGCAGCGCAGGTTATGGATTAAGCGACTCGGCAATAGCCTCACAAAGAATGGGCAAGTTCTTTTCTGACATACCTGCTACGTTGATGCGGCCACTCCCAACGATATAGATCGCCTTGTTCTGCTTGAGCCAATCAACTTGCATCGGTGTCAGGCCGCTGTAAGAGAACATACCCTTTTGCTTAAGCAAGAAGCGGAAGTCACGTTTATCCGTCAACTTTGACATCGCATCAACAAACTTTTCCCGCATCGTATGAATGCGTTGTCGCATACCGTCTACTTCGGCTTCCCACTGGCGTCGCAACTCGGCGTCGCCCAACACAGTCGCAACCACCGATGCACCATGACGCGGTGGATTGCTATAGTTGCAACGCACAGCTGCTTTCAATTGGCTCATTGCAGCCGTTGCGGCGGCAGCAGACTTAGCAACTAAAGTCATCGCTCCGACACGTTCGCTGTACAACCCGAAGTTTTTGGAAAGCGAGCTGCAAATAAGCAACTCTTCATGTTTTTGCAACAAGGCGCGGACACCTACGGTATCTTCAACCAGTCCATCCCCAAAACCTTGATAGGCGAAATCAACCAGCGGTAGGATCCCAACCGATGAAGTGACTTCCGCGATCTGCTGCCAAGCCTTCGCGTCTGGGTCGATCCCGGTTGGGTTATGACAACAAGCGTGCAGACAAATCAAGTCGCCCGGTTTAGCTTCTTTCTTGAGCGTTTCGAGCATCGCGGAAAGATCGAGCGACACCTTATCAGCTGCGAGATAAGGATGAACCAAGGCCTTCAATCCGGCTGCTTCAAAAATCGATTGATGATTCACCCAAGTTGGGTTGCTCAACCAGATACGTGTTCCTGGAAAATGTCGTCCAATAAAATCAGCAGCCACACGGCAGGCTCCCGTCCCTCCGGGCGATTGAACGGTGGCTGTTCGCTCAAGCGGCACAGCATTTTGCAACGCCAATTCGGCTATTGCTCGGGTGAATTCAGGCAAGCCTTCGATGGCCAAATAACCCTTGGTCGTCTCTTTTTCGAGCAACCGTTTCTCGGCTTCTTTCACGCTTTTCAAAATAGGCGTGGCACCCGATTCGTCTTTATAGACGCCGACCGTCAAATCGATTTTGTGCGAGCGCGGATCAGCGCGAAACGCCTGACTTAGCCCAAGAATCGGATCTGCTGGTGCCGTCGGTAAATGATCGAACATCGCTAAATTACCTTGCCGCAAAAAGTGTGAAAGTGCCAAAATAATGACAGCGGACATTGTCCTGTTAAGTGTTCAGCGAATCGGATTTTTCAGCAAGGGGAGCCCGAACGCCAACTGAACGAAATATTGGGACATTTTTTAGACCTGAATGTCGTAACATGGTTCGCGAGGCGGACATCGCCCTAACGGGTGCTCTCCTCTTCCAATTGCGCTCAAAATACCTCGAATAGCCTGTCTCATTCGGTGTAGGTGGGTAAACTGGGGAGGCTCCTGAATTATAATTCAGCGATACTCCGCAAAAATCGGTCGCGTTTTCTCCTCAAAATGCCGATTTCCATAAGATTTCATAATACTACCCTCGCGACCGCCGTTGGCTTTTTCCAGGTATCCGCTCATGCATCCGCAATTGATCACCGCTGGCTTAACGGATATTGGAAGGCGAAGAGATTCCAACCAAGACAATTTTCTAGTTGCCGATTTCACGCGATCGCTTCAGGTAACAGGCTCCAGTTTACCGCTTTCGCCAGGTAGCCGAGTGTATGGCAATCCTCTTTCACGGTTGATTCTTGTTGCTGACGGGATGGGGGGGCACCAAGCGGGAGCGCGTGCAAGCGCACAGGCGATTGAGACGATGGTTCGCCAATTGCTTGAATCTCGAGATGGGTTCGACCTCTCAGACAACGAGCAGATGGATCATCTTGCCCTGCTTATCGATCGAAATTTTCGCGCAACCCATCGATCACTCGAAGCCGCGTCAAAGAGCGATCCCAGCCTAAAAGGAATGGGAACCACTTTGACTTTGGTCTATATTTCGTGGCCGCGCATGATTGTGGTTCATGCGGGTGACAGCCGTTGTTACATGTTGCGAAACAATCAATTTCGATCTTTGACTAAGGACCACACGATTGCAAGTCAGTTAGTCAGTCGTGGCGAATTGCGAGCACAAGATGCCGCCAGCTCTCCGTGGGGCAACATGTTGTGGAATGTACTGGGTGGTGGTGGCGCAGATGTACGCCCAGAGATATGTACCGTCGATCTCCAAGTAGAAGATTGGATTTTGGTCTGCACGGACGGGCTCAATAAACATCTGACCGATGAAGAGATTTATCAGCGTTTGGTGGGTGGTGGCGAGCCGCACTTCATCGCCAATCAATTAATCGACAGCGCCAATGAAAAAGGTGGCAGCGACAACATTACCGTCGTTTTGACACGCGTGGCCCCGATTACTTCCGATGCAACTTCGGACTTCCCCAAACCCTCAACCACGATTCGCGACGTTGTTCCAACGGAGCCAACGACCGACATCGTTTCGCCGACGACAACGCTCGACATCCCCAATTCCAATACCTAATCTTCTTCGAACTTCTCTTTGATCGCTTGTACGATTGAGCGACGCGTGGGGAGCAAATCGATACGACTCCCCAGATCGATACGTAGATACTTCGCCAATTTCAGTGCTAAATCAACATCGCGAATACCTTCGAATTGATTTACCTTCTTGTCGTCGAAGTAAATGGTCGTTTCATCCCGATCGAACCCCGACTCATAGCCATCGACTAGTTCTTGAATCCAATCTTCGGGTATACCGCGCATTCGGCAATGCTGTAGAGACCATATATGATCGCCATCGCATTCATGCAGCAGACTTAAAGCTTGTAAACGCGAGAAAGCCATGGTGATGATTCGCTTTCCAAGTTTTTCTACTGAAGCAGTTTCTCAACATTTTCGAGCCTCAGCTTCAGGTCGCCTATAATCGCTTCGAGTTCAGCGATACGAGCTTCGAGTGCTCCCGAATTGCTTGAGGACGAGCGGGCCGACGCGACTGGCGTTGGCGAGTCCGAATCGTCTGAGCTATCAGGATGTCCTTTGTAGTTTGCATACTCAGTACGGAGGGCATCCAATTCGTGCGACAGGTAGACATTGTGCGTGACGATTTGACCTCGGCCCGCTGGGGTGAGATGAAGAATGAGATTCTTCTTTTCCAAACCGGAGAGGAGGACTTGCAATGAGCCTAGATCGGGAATCGGATCCATGCGTGAGGCTCGTTGCCTCAATTCACCAAGCGTTTGTGGACCGCGGAGCAACAATTCCGTCATGATTGCCGCTTCAGCTCCGGTGATTCCAAACCATTGATACGCATAGTGCCTGATCTTGGTGACGCGCCCGGCACCTTCAACCCGAGTGATGGCACCCGTCAGTTTGAGTTGATCGACGAGATCCTCCACTTGATCTTGAGTCAAGTTCATTTGAGGATCGCGGTTACTCTTTTGATTGCAACCCGTGGTCAAACCGGCGATGGTCATTGGATAGGCATCAGGCGTTGTCTTAGCTTTTTCGACCAACGTTCCCAGAATGCGCCGCTGCTTGGCATTCAGAGGTTGCCAAGCAGCTGGCTTTGCATCGGGAGTCGGCGGAGTCGTTGTGCCATCACTCGCTGTTGTTGGATTATCCGCATCGCTCATTATGGTTCTCCTGATACATCAAGCATCTTTGGGTCGATTGTGCACGCGGAACATTTCTTGGTACGGCAGCAGGATACCACCATCGATGGTCAACGTGCTACCGGTCAGGTAATCGCTACCTGGATCGCTCAAGAAAACGACACCTCGAGCGATATCTTCGGGTTCAGCCAAGCGTCCCCATGGGAGAGCTTTTCCATGTTGCATCAGTTCATCTTCGAAGAAGAACTTGCGTTCACCGGGCGTATTCGTCCAACCAGGATGAACAAGATTCACACGGATACGATGTTCGGCCAATTCGCAGGCGGCCGTCTTTGCCATTTGATCTAAAGCGGCTTTACCCATATTGTAAGCCATTGCGCCAGGGATGGGCTTATATGCGTGTGGTGAGCTGATAAAAACCATGGAGCCGCCTCCGCCGCGTTCCAGCATATGAGCGGTGGCAGCGCGAAGAATGTAGAACGGTGCCCACATGCAGACATTGATGGTACGTTCGAACCCAGGCATGTTGGCTTTGTAGAACAATTCGCGATCGCTATAAGCTGCGTTCGATACAACGATATCGATTCTTCCTAGACCTTTTACGGCCTCTTCGACCATGCGTTCTACTTGGTCCCGCTCTGCCAAATCAGCGATGAGGGGAATTGCTTGTGCGCCGTGATTGCGACATTTCTCTACGGTATCGACAGGGTCAACTAAGTCATTTACCGCCACATCAGCACCCGCTTGTGCCAAGGCGGTTGCGATGGCTGCTCCAATACCTCGTGCAGCTCCGGTAACAAGGGCCTTTTGGCCGAGCAAGGTTTGGCCTGGATACCTTAAATGTCTTGGATCAACAGTCATTCGATTCTTCTTTTCTACAAGTTAAACGGTGTTGGTTATGGTGCTGGTGTGCGAGTGTTCTGAAATCAGCAACCTGGGTCGCGTTCAGATGAAACGACCCGGACAGTTGCTTCAATTGTCGATGGTTTAAGCCCCCAAAACGGTGTGTAACTTTTCAAGGGTCTCTGGTGCATTGAACTGTAGTTTTCCAAATCCATAGAGCGCTCCTGCCTCTACGGCCAACTGCTGATGGTCAGGGTAGTTGGTGATCATCATGATGGGCAATGCAGAAAATTCAGGTCGAGCCTTGATCATTTTGATGATATCCAAGCCATCCGTGTAATCTTGATCAAGTTTTCGATTCACTAGAACCAAGTCAATTTTGTGGGCCATCAATAAAGCAACGGTATCTGCCGCTCCATGCGCTTGTAGAACCTGAGCATCAAAGCCTTTTTCGATGAGTCGTTTGATGGCGGAGTGATCAGGTCCGCAATTGCCCACGTCTAGAACCAGCTTTGGCATGGTGTCATCCTCGGTAGGGATTGATGGCGATTCGTTATTGCCAGCGATCCCAAGCTTAAAAATACGAGCTCCCCAAGCAGGGATTGTAGTGGAGCCAACAAAAACAAAAAACGGCCCGTCTTGCTAACCGCAAAACCGGCCGTATCGATATAGAACAGATGTCAAGGCTTATTTCACGTACCAAAGCCAAGCTTTGGCCAGAGAACTCAGGTCACCGACCGAGTTGACCGATCGAAACTAGTTTCCACCAGGAGCAGGTGGTGCTTCTGCTGCGGGTGCTTCTGTTGTAGGTGCATCTGCTGCGGGTGCCCCGGCATTTTCGGCAGGCTTATCCAACTGAATCTGGGAACTTCCTTCACCGTCGAGCGAACTACTTGGGGCTGTGGTCTTGGTGGCTTCTGTCTTTTTGCCCGAATCACATCCCGAGATTGAGGTTGTGGCAATCATTCCCATCACGAAGGAAACGGTGATGAGGAAATAAGCCGACTTTTGATGACTCATACTTAACCTGTAAAGGGGAGCGCCGGCCAAGGACCGGCAAAGTGCTATTTTGATGGTGTGCCCCAAGTCTATTCGACGACGAATTCGTCGCTTGAATCAAATTTGGGAGTTACAACGATCAGTACTTTCATTCTTCCAATACCCCGATGCACAACCCCAGGTGGAATTAAGCAAGCAAGTCCGGGAACTACCGGCACCTGTCTGCCATCCAATTCGAGGAAAGCGTTCGAATCGCATTCCAGAATGAAATACGTCTCGGTCATTAGCTTGTGGTAGTGAGGCTTCGCTGTGTTCAGGATCTCGGTGACGTGCATGGTGTAAGGCACATCTGGCTGATCTTGAAACGCGCGTCTGGCTAATCCACAAGGGCATGCAACGGGCTGCAGGCCCTGGAAGTCCACCCAAATGGGAAGTGTTCCGTTGGGCTCGCTGCGAAGGGAGTTCTGTTCTTGGGTGGGCCGAAGCATTAACCGCCCCTCAAAGCACAAAGTCACCGCCATCCGCAGCACCG
>JBILTA010000547.1:0-4199 GCA_044371785.1 Pirellulaceae bacterium
GCAAGAACGGCTCAATCAGACAATTCATTGGTATCGCGCCGAAGGTTTGTTGTAAAAAATTTTCCGCCGCCAGACATCGTCGCCCCTATCCGTTATCTTAGGGTCCGCGCCAGTGCGCGGACCCTTTTTTTGTATTTATGGGAACTCTGCGCAAATGGTCGTTCGAAATTGCGGCACGCCCCCAATAGCCAATCCCGCTGAAAGCGTCCCATGACACCTACGCTCACAACAACTCGACTTACTCTAACGATGCGTTGTTTGGAATCCACGAAAGCGTGGGTCGAATCGCTACCTATGGAAGTTCGACGCGAGATTTCTCCTATTTGGCTCGCGAGGCTGAATGCGGCGAAAGAACCGACGCCCTGGATCTGTGGTTTCAACATTATGAAAACGGAAGATCAAACCTTGGTGGGGAGCTGTGCATTTAGGTCACCTCCCGAAAATGGCGTGGTCGAAATCGCTTATGGAATTGAAGACGAATTTCAAAAACAAGGGTTCGCCACTGAGGCTGTGATCGCCTTGGTGAAGTTTGCTTTAGCCGATAAGGATGTAAGAACTGTCTGTGCCCACACCAAACACGACAATATCGCCTCGATGAAGGTCCTGGAAAAGGCGGGGTTTACAGGCAAAGGTACAGTCATCGATCCTGAAGATGGTGAAGTCCTGCGCTACGAACGGTATTGCTAGTTCGCACTCAAACGAGAATCAAACTTCTAGTCTTCTGCCGCATCTTTCCAATGCTCTGGAGTTAAGGAAAACTTCTGAAGCTTTCGGTCGAGTGTCGATCGTTCGATACTTAGGATCGAAGCGGTGCGACTTTTATTTCCGCGCGTGTGCCTCAATGTGGACAGGATATGTTCGCGCTCCATATCATCTAATGAGATGGGTTTATACGGCGTACCGTCAGCTTGCAATACTTCGCGTTTTAAACGCAAGCCATCCAGGGCAAGATCATCCACGGTAATCCAAGCGCCGCCGCACAATACCACAGCTCGCTCTATAACATTCTTTAATTCGCGGACGTTGCCTGGCCAAGCATAATTGGCCATCGCCTCCAAGGCTTCTTTGGTGAAGCCCTCCAATCGACGTCCGATTTCGCGTGAGAAACGCTTCAGGAAATGCCGAGCTAGAACCGGGATATCATCACTGCGGTCCCGCAAAGGTGGAACATTGAGCTGAATGACCTTTAATCGGAAGTATAGATCGGAACGAAACAATCCATCTTGTACGGCTTCTTCAAGATCGCGATTGGTTGCTGATACGATGCGCACATCAACGGGTATCGGCTTATGGCTACCAATTCGCTCGATGGTACGCGTTTCAAGCACCCGCAAAAATTTGGTTTGTATTTCGGGCGTCATTTCTCCCACTTCATCAAGCATGAGCGTTCCACCATGAGCCGCTTCAAAGCGTCCGATTTTTCGTTCAATAGCACCAGTAAATGCGCCTTTCTCGTGCCCAAAGAGTTCACTCTCTAGTAGAGTGGGGGACAGCGCGGCACAATTGACACACAAGAACGGTCCATCTTTACGCGGGCTCATTTCATGCACTAATTGAGCCACCAGTTCTTTTCCGACTCCACTTTCGCCTCGAACCAAAATCGTAGCGTTGGTTGGCGCTGCACGTGCAATAATATCTTTGACTTTTTGGAGCGGTTGGCTCTCGCCCACCAGTAGCGATTGTTGCGAGAGTTGTTCTTGGAGTTGCTGGGCTTTGCGTTTCGCCGATTGCAAAGAATCTTCCAAGATCTGTTGTGAAGCGATTTTCTTGAGTGCGATCGCTATCGTGTCACCGATGGCGATGGCAATTTGTAGATGCAGCTGTGTGAGCTCATGCTCTCCGCGACTCGAATAAACGTGGAGCATACCTAAGACACGACCTTCATGCCGAATCGGAGCCACAATAAGGCTGGTGGCCTGCAACGCGGCGGAAGTACTCTGCGAAAGGAGTTCCTTGTCACCGGAAATGTTGCGAGCTAGTAGGCCTTCACCATCAGCCGCAATACTCTTGACCAGATAGTCGCTAGGTCGACGATAACCCTTGATGCCTTGCTGTTGCGTGGCCAACAAGATCAAATCTGGCCCGGTGGTCGGCGTCTTCGTTGAATCCGTTCGTTCTTCGCTCTTCGAATTTTCTTCGCGAGTGGAAGCAAAGAGGAAGACGCCCCCGCAGTCCGCTCCGCTTTGCGCAATGAGTACCTTCAAAGCAACATCGGCTGCCTCTTCCGCGGTTTGGGCCGAGGATAGATCAAAGGCCAGTTGAAAAAGTCTCTGAAAAGTGACCGCATCGATATCGCTTTTGGCGCCTAATTTGGTCGGACTTGGGTATGGGCCGTCCCCCAGAATTCCACTTTGGTCGCACCGGGCAATGATCGCTTCTGTTTGTCCCACAGAGCCGCCAATGCCAGATTTCGCCCCCTCGATGGAAGGTTCGAATACACCCGCGAGAGATTGCACAAATTCCATTTGGCCGGAACCAACTTGAATGGTATCACCCTGCTTCAATGCGGTCGGCTTCTGAATCGCCAAGCCATTGAGAAGTGTTCCGTTTCGACTTTGGAGATCCCGCAGAACCCAATCTCCAGCTACCTCCGAAATCTCAGCATGTACACGCGAACACATCTCTTCCGGAATCACAATCGCGTTCGTGGAAGCTCGGCCAATGGTGATGGCCTGGCCTGGAGTCAAGCGAAATATGTCATTCCAGCGTCGACCTTGACGGATAACTAGATAAGAATTCATAATGTTGGCAGTGATCCTCTTCTGTCCCGGTACAAATTCTCGTTCCGTTCCACACTTAACGACTAAAGCGTCAAGCTTTCTGTTGCAACGCCTTCGATGCGTGATTAGTATTCATTGTGGTCGGATTTTGGCGCTTGTGCCTAGTAAAAGTCTGCGGAGTGATGCCGATGTCGCTACGAGTGACAATGCGTGGTTTGATTGTATTCTCAAAATTGGTTACGGGCATCGCGATCTGTGCGAGCTTGGCCGGATTATCTGCAATTGCAGGTTTCGGATTCAACAATCAAGGGGCAGTTGGTGGTATTAGCATTGACGCCCAAGGCGTTGTGCGAACCGCAACCGCTATTGAGCGATCCGAAGCTCTGGATAATTTGCGTAAGCAAGTTGTCGCAGTTCCTGACGCGATGAAGGAAAGCGACGGACTTCGAAAAGTTTCATTGCGCAAGTTACAAGAGGCAGTTGCCCACGCGGTAGAAACTGGGACGGACATCCCGGATGAAGTTGCCTACCTCGGTGGCATTCAACGAATTGAATATGTACTTGTTTATCCTGAAAAACAAGACATTGTTTTGGCCGGTAAAGCAGAGGCTTGGAAAGTTGCTGACAACGGAGAAGTTGTCGGTGCAGTCTCCGGCAAGCCAGTTTTGCACTTAGATGACCTCTTGGTAGCCTTTCGCACCGTCGAAGCTGCTCGTGAAGAAGTTATGAGCTGCTCGATTGACCCAACAACAGAAGGGATCGAAAACCTCAAGAAGTTCTTGGGGACGATCACCCTTTCGCCGAACGCAAATGCGGCCGCTCTCGAACCTGCCATGCAAAAAGCCTTTGGACCGCAGATGGTTCGCTTGACTGGTGTACCTGAAACCAGCCACTTAGCTCGAGTTATGGTATCGGCCGACTATCACATGAAGCGAATTGCGATGAACATCGACCCTTCGCCTGTTAACGGCTTAAGCAGCTACCTCCAATTGGTCGCCAAAAATGGCGCCCGAGCTGGTAGCGTACAATCTCGTTGGTGGCTGGCCTGTGATTATGACGCCATTCGCAAAAGCGAAGATGGATTGGCTTTCCAAATCAGCGGTCGCGGCATCAAGGCCATGACGGAAGAAGAGTTCGTTGGCAGCGACGGCACACGAGAACAAACAGGTAAGTCGAACAAATTAGCTCAGAAGTGGGCCGATTCGTTCACCGAAAACTACGATGAATTGTCCGCAGCCAATCCAGTCTTCGGCAACCTGCGAAACATTGTCGATTTTTGTGTGATCGCCGCTTTGATTGAAAGCAACAATCTCAGCGATGTTGCTGGTTGCGACATCAGTGTATTGAAGGGTGCCAAGGGTGGAGTTGAAATTGCTCACTTGGCCATTCCAAAGAGTATCGATCCACACTGCTCCTTTATCAAAGGTGCGGCTGGATGGGTTGTTTCCGCTAGCGGTGGCGTGCAAGTTGATTCATGGT
>JBILTA010000548.1:0-4190 GCA_044371785.1 Pirellulaceae bacterium
ACCATATTGATCCTTCACGGCTCGAAGTGCTTGATAGGTTTCATCTATTTTGGTTGGCTCGACGGCGATGGCATACCATTCGAAGCCAGTGATTTCGATAAACTTTTGGGCCGTTTTACGATTAATAACCATGGCCATACCACCATTGGCAAAATTCGCGTTCACTCCCCCCACGGGGACTTTAAAAATTCTACCGTTAAAGGAGATGGTTACTTCATCCCCTTTCTTCTTGCCGAGCTTTTTAGCGAGAATCGAGCCAAGAATCACTTGATCGTTTTCAACAATCTTTATCGACTCTGCTGTCGTCAAGCCTTTGGGTTCGGTAGGAAAGGGAGCATTGGTGGGGAATTCGCGGACGATCATCATGATAGGTTGTTCATCGGCATAACACCAAACAAACCGAAGAGCATTGGCCCACATTGTCCCCGGCTGCTCTTGGATCATGTTTCGCAGTGGATCCTCTGAGTCGATGACCATCGAAGGACTACGAGTTGAGATCAAGAAAATATCGCCAGGTAAGGCGCGTTGGTACCATCGGTTGATTTCATTGGTATTGCTCATCAAAGTTTGACCAAGGCCAACGGCACCGCATAGCGAGATGATTAGAAAACCCGCATTAAGCGACGTTCGTTCGGGGCGACGAATGAGTTGATGTTTGGCGATGTCAATCGACAAGCCGTTTTTGGATTGAGCGATTCGATCGAGTATCCAGATCAACGGAATCAATCCGGCTGGGAGTAACAACAGGTATGAAACTAAAGCGAGAAGACCCGCAGCGACACCCCATTGTGCTTCGAGAAATTCTTGTTGGACCAGGATAAGTCCAGCAACGGCGACCCACCACAATATTCCACCGGCAAGGATAGAACGCCAGGGCATTTTGGCTGCACCCGTAGCGGGAGGCTCACGAAAGCTTTCCAAAGGTGAAACGTTGTTTTGTTGTTTCTCTGCGACCCATACCACCGCAATCGTTAGTGCGGGCAAAAAGACTGAAATGACCAACAAGGCAAGCCAGGGTAATGAGAATTCGGCGGGTGTTGCCTGTAGAACTCCCGCTAGCGCAATCCCCATTCCATAGCCAATTCCGCATCCCACAAAGAGCCCGAAAAACACTCCCAAGATGCTGATGAGGAAGGCCTCTATCAAAACGGCTCTTCTGATTTGACTGGGTAAAGCACCTACACATTTCAGAATCGCAAAATAAGGGCGTCGTTCCGTGAGATTCATGCGTGTCGTGTTCAGTAAAATGTATGCCGCCATCGCCACTGCCAAGGCACTCGCAAATGAGAGTCCAAGTTCAGTAGATTTAAGCAGATCGTCTGCGACCCCAACGGTATTGGTGCGTTCTTTGACCTTTAAGGACGAGGCAACCGCTGTTTTGAGTTTGGTTTCGACACGTTCTTTGGTTTCGGGGGAATCGTCTGGGAGAAAAATTCGACAACGATCTACTTTACCTGGAACAGCGGCCACGTCTTGTAGCCATTTCAAATCGACAATGATGCCATGTTCATTAACGAGAGTATTCCATTCGCGAACCGGGATAATGCATTTGACGGTCAGCTTTTTAAAGCCGCGACGGAAAAGGCATTGAATCACGTCCCCTTCATGCACGTTGAGACTGGTCGCGACCAAAGATGATATCCAGCATTCGCCGGCAGCCGGTAGGTCTTGATCGCCGAGAGCAAAGTTACGCAGAACATATTCACGAGTTTTGTCAGGCATAGTCCCAAATGGAATGCCTAATGCTAAACCACGACTCTTATCGGTCGAATTGCGCAAGATGGTTCCACGGACTAACGTTGGAAGTGCTGGTTGCCACTGTTCATCAGCAAGAAGCTTATCCAGCAGGTTCAGTTGAAATCGATCCCCTTCCGCATTTACGATATCAAGCGAGGGTAACCCCTTTACGGCATTATTTAGGGCTTGAAAGGCCGTGCGCGCATTATGCGAAGCAACGAAAACCGAGACCAACGTCGCTGTCGACAAGATTAGGCTGATCAAGGTTAGAAAAAAGCGAGCGGGGCGCTGACGCCAATGCTGCCATAGAACTGCAAACATCGTCATCCCCTTTAGTTAGTCGAAATCGCCTTAGCGTGGACGGTAACGCTCGAAGATGAGTCCGTAACGACCTCGCCATCGCGCATCTTTACGATTCGATCTGCTGCAGCCGCAACACCCGCATCATGTGTTACGATGACGAGCGTCTGCTGTGCTTCGACTACCAATTGGCGGAAGAGTTCGATCACACGCTGACCGTTGAGGGAATCGAGAGCCCCCGTCGGTTCGTCGGCCAAAACGATTGCCGGCGACATCGCCAAAGCGCGAGCGATGGCAACTCGCTGCGCTTCGCCACCGGAGAGCTCACCCGGTCGATTTCTTTCTTTCCCTTCCATGCCTACGGAAGCCAAGGCAGCGATTGCCCGTGGCCGAGCTTCTGGGAGTGGTATGCCATCGAGCCTCATGGGCACCATCACATTTTCGAGTGCAGTGAGCATGGGAAGGAGATGGACTTTTTGAAAAACGAAACCGATACGACGACGTCGAAGCAACGTTTGATCGACTTCATTGAGTTTGGAGATGGATTTTCCTTCCAGCAACACATCGCCTGCATCAGGTTGATCCAGGCCACCAAGCAAATGTAGTAGGGTGCTTTTGCCGCAACCTGAAGGACCGACGATTGCTACGAATTCACCTCGCTTGATGTCCACACTGACGTTAGACAAAGCCCGGTGCGAAACGCTGCCGGAATGATACGTCTTAGAGACGTTTATGGCTCGCAAAAGAGGTTCCATCTTTGTTGCTGTGGCCGCCTTTTAGGTTATGCTGACAAGTTAAAAACGGTTCGCTTGGGGTACCAAATTCGATAGGCCATCATGGCCAAATCTACTTGGAAAAGTGCCGATCTCCGCCTAGTTAAAGGTGGTAAGCACTTCGAACGCGATAATCAGTATTTCTATATCATACCGATTCTTTCTCGGTATGTGGGAATCTGGACGGTTGTGCGCTGGTGTCTCGCACATATTGCATCTAATCCGAGCGATCGTCGGGCGGAAGCGTCCAAAGCCCGAAAGTAAACGGACCCAGCCGTTATCAAAGGCAGCTCATACGACCGTGGGATAATCGAAAGCATAGAAATCGTTCAAGCGAAATCAACCAATCCCCGTAAATGGCTTGAGGGGGCCATTGGGACACAAGAAATGCCCACCATCACTTTACACAACGTAAAGGAGTAAGCGGCGGAGGTCTGTGATGTATCGCGCCTGTAGAAGCGCTTGCGCTCGCGTGATAAGCTAGCAATTGAGTCGTGGCTTTTTATATTCCCCACGAAGCGTCGACTGCATTATTTTAGCCCATCTCTCTTTTCCAACTTGGAACGCGAATGAACCAAACTGAGGGTAGTGTATCTCGAGATGGAGCTCCACTAAGGGTCAAGCTTAAAGTCGTTACCACATTGCTTGTCGCTAGTTTCTTGCCTTCGATTCGAGCTGAACTGTTTCCCTTTGTGGCGTTGCTTTTCGTGGTTGGCATCTGCGTTTTGCTAATCGAGTTGACGAAGTTCAACAGAGTGCTTGGAATTGCTTCTTCCATAACAACTCTAACTCCATTAGCCATATACGCGACCTACTTTGTTTGCGCTCAGTGGGCTCATGCCGAGTTGACCACGAAGCTTAAGGCGTACCCGAATGTTTCTGTCTTCGTCAGTCGTATACCACTTCCTCAAGTGAGTCGTTTGGAAATTCATTCTGATATCAACGATGTGGAATTTGCTGAGATTCTGTCTATGGAAGGGATGGAGCAAGTGCGCCATTACACGATCGAAAGTGATGGATTGACGGACGACAGTTTGGAAACGTTGATGCAGATACCTGAAGATTCTTATGTTTGGTTGGATTGTCAAGGACTGACAGATTTTGCCATCAACCAATTTGCCCAAGCGAGGCAAGACTGTCGGATCGCTAACAGTCGGGCGGTGCGAGTTAAGCGTTTTCGTTAGCGAAGCGATGCTGTGGCGTGCTCGGACCCACCCTCAAGTTCTGTCATCTTCATCCGCGTGCGGTTTATCCGCGGAAATCCATCAAAAGAGGGGGCGAGTACCGCGATTTTTTATTGACAAAACATTCCGTTTTGTGAATGATTCTAGATATGTGAAAGCTATTTCACAGCTTTTAAACGTAGTTCTCGCACGCCAA
>JBILTA010000830.1:0-4181 GCA_044371785.1 Pirellulaceae bacterium
ATTGCGCAACGACTTGGAAACAACCCTGCGCTTTGGCGATGCGCGGCAAGCGATTCTGGCCGCCATTGCACCGATCACAGGCGACGTGAATGGCGTGGAGTACCAGGCGCCTTTCCTCACGGGCTTGATCCTGGCCGGGAATGCTCCCACAGCCCCCGACTGGCTCAAGCAATGGGTCGCTCAAATCGATGCCGGCATCATCGATCAATTCCGGTCAGATGTAGAGGCCATGGTGGCCGACGTCCAGAAAGCCTTTCCGTACACGAATCTCATCAACTTTAATCCGGAATACCAAGCTCAGTACAACAAGTTTGGCAAGAAACTGGGCGATTTTGCCGACTACAGCATCGAAAACACCCTGATCGCGGCGCAAAGCTCGATTGATCAAGGCCAACCCACGAAGAGTTATCTCTACTTCGATGACCTGCATCCGACTAGCAGTGGCCACCACATGCTGGGCAATGCAATTGAACTCACACTCAAGAGCGTTCGGAGCCGCACAGCTGAAGCCACGCTCACCAATACGATCAAGAGTCGAGCTCCCGTGATTCATGGCACACGCGAGAATGATCTGATCATCGGTCAAAGCCGTGATCAGGTTTTGCAAGGGCGACGCGGCAATGACGTGCTGATTGGCCGTGGCCGGGGGGAACTGATCTCCGGCGGACCGGGCGACGATCTCCTCGAAGGACGAGGTGGCGATGAGCATCTCCGGGGCGACGCCGGGGCAGACTTCTTTCGCTTCACTCAGGCGGACACGGCAGTGGGCGAGCTTGATCGGATCCTTGATTTCAATCCCGAACAAGGCGACCGTCTAGGCATCAATGCTGTGCTCGGCCTATCCAACAGCCTGAGCGGAGCGGGATGGACTTACATCGGCTCCGATTCATTCGATGGCAGCGCTGGCCAACTGCGCTTTGACAGCGGCCTGCTTCAAGGCGACCTCAACGGCGATGGCAGAGCTGAACTTCAGATCCGCCTGAATGGCATCAGCACCTTCAACACTGACTGGATCAGCTGAGGGCGCCTAGAGCCCCAGCTCCTGCAGCAAGGCCTTCTGCTTGGCCAAAGGCACAAAGCTGTGGGCCGCCATCGCCCCGCTCACAGCCACCGGTGGTACACCGATTCCTGGGAACACGCCGGCACCGCAGAGCTGCAGCCCCTCAATCGGTGTGTTGCCAGCGGGGAATGGCGAACGATCGGCGCCGATGGCTGGTCCATAGCTCCCCTGATGCACCCGCAGGTAGCGACGGTGCGTGTGGGGCGTGCCCTGCAGCTCCAGCACGATCCGATCGGCCAGATCGGGCACCAGCTGGCTGAACACCTCACGAAAAATCTCACAACGCTCCGCCTTCAGCGCCTCATAGACCGCACTGCCCGGCTCCAGATCCCGCCAGAGCTCCCACGGCTCATTGGCCGGGCTGTAGGCATGCAGCAGGTGATGGCCCTCCGGCGCCAGCTGCGGATCCAGCAGCGATGGCATGGAGAACACGAGCATGTTGCGCTCGGCACCAATGCCGCGCTGCCAGTCGCCCACCCACACATGGTGGATCGGCAAGGCGTCGACTCCCTCACCACCACGCAGACCCACATGCCAGTGCAGAAAGCTGGCGCAAGCCGGCGTGGCGGCAGTCTGCCGGTGCCAACGCCGTGGCACGCCGTCTTCGGGCAGAAGATCGAGCGTGTCCCAGGGGCTGGCATTGCTCACCACACCGAGCCGTGCATCAAGGAGCTCGCCGTTCTCCAGCTCCACACCGATGGCGCGGTTGCCCTCGAGGCGGATCTGGCGCACAGCAGCTCGGCAGCGCAGCTCACCGCCGTGGCGCCGCAAACCGCGCACCAACGCCTCGGCCACCGCGGCGCTACCGCCAAGGGGGTAGTCGAGGCTGGCATTCGGCTCAAACCATTCGCCGAACAGGGTGGCCATCGCGGCGGCGCTGGTCTGATCCATCGGCAGGCCGGAGATCAGGAAACAGAGCATCTCCACCCAATGGAGCAGGAAGGGATCGCGCAGATGCCGCCGTGCCATCGGCCCGAAGGCCCCACCCAGCGCAGCCAACCGCGGTGCCTGGCGCAACAGCGTGGCCGAACCCCGCGCACCCAACACTCCAGCCATGCCCAGGCCGGGCCGCATCGCCAGCAGCGGGAGTGATCCGGCGGCGCGGCAATAGGGCTCCAACCAGGCCATGAACGCCCGCCACTCCTCGACCGCCGCCGCTCCCCTCAGCTGACGGACAGCCTCGAAAAACGGCTCGGCACCCACGCCGATGCGCAACTGGCCTTCCGGCAGCAGCAGCCCCCACTCTGCGTAGGACACCACCGGCACCGATTCCCCCACCGCCCGCAGCACCTGGGCCAGGGGATTAGCGGAAGGCCAGCGCCCCAGGCCGCTCCAGAGAGACGGCCCGGATTCGAACTGAAAGCCGCGGCGCTCGAAGCCGTGGGCAGCACCCCCGGGGCGATCGTGGGCCTCCAGCACCAGCACCTCCAGGCCGTGGCGCGCGGCCAGGGCTCCGCAGCAGAGGCCCCCGAGGCCGCTGCCCACAATGATCAGATCAGGATGCTGCTGGGCTTTCAGGGCCGCTCGTTCGCGCTGCCCTTCAGTGTGCAGCCCGGCGCCAGAGGCCGAGCCATTCGTTGTCACGAGGTTGGTTGTCGGGGCCAGGGGCGGAATTGGTGGCGGGGAACCACAACTCCTGGCTGAAACCAGCCGCCGTGAAGTCAGCCACCAGCTGGTCGGCATCGCTGCCGTAGGGCGGTCCGCCCGGGCGGCGATGGCACCAGAACAGCCCAAGCAACCAGCCTTCGGGCTGCAGCAGCCTGGCGACAGTGCTGCGGTAGGCCTGGCGTAGGGCCGGATCAATGGCGCAATAACAGGTGTGCTCGAGCACGCCATCGCAACTGGCAGAGCCAAGACCAGCCGCGTCCAGCGCCTCCGCATCGAGCAGATCCGCCTGCACCCAGGTCAGGCGCCCGGCCTGTTCACCATGGAGACGGCGGGCTTCCCGCACAGCTTCAGCGCTGAAATCCAGCCCCACCACCTCAAAGCCCAGCGAAGCCAATAGCGCTGCCTCGTGGCCACGGCCGCAGCCAGGCACCAGCACCCGCCCCGGCGGCTGCGGTGCCTGGGCCTGCTCCTTCAGAAAGCGTGCAAGTGGCGGCGCCGGCGCACCGAGCTCCCAGCGATCCGTGCCGTCGAGGTAGCGCTGATCCCACCAGGAACCGGTATCGGGCACAGGAGACGTCATGACGCGACAGCAGAAAGCGAGCAGGGGCGCGTGCGATCAAACGCTGCCCAATCGATCTGGGTTGTATCGCCCTGATGCTCGAGCATGTCGACAAAGCAGCGGCCAAAGGCGATCTGCTCCACCGGCCAGCTAGCCCGGGCATGAACCGGCCGCTCGAGGGTTTCATCAATACCGGAGAAGGCCACCACCAGTTCTGCATTGAGCTCGCGCAACTGATCCGGGCCCATTCCATGCAGCGGACTGCTGGCATCGATGCGATGCATGGCCGTCCAGATCAACAAAAACGCAATGCCCTGATCGCGCTCCAGAGCCAACGGCTTCAGGCGGCGCATGCGATGACCCTCGACGCTCACCTCATCCACCGAGAGGAACACCCGCAGGCGAGCCTCCAACAATCCGTTGCGGCGCTCATTGGCCAAGCGAAACGCCAACGTCGGCGAGCCGTTGTAGGTGTGAATCACTGCCAGGTGGGAGAAGCGAATCCGCGCCGTGCTCCGGGAAAACCGCGCGAAGGCCAAACCGGTGGTGAGGGCGATGAACAGCAACCCACTGAGGGATTCCGCCGTCACCACGAGATGGGCATAAAGGCTCACTGGGTGCAGAACGCCATAGCCAATGGAGCCGAGGGTTTGCACACTGAAGAAGAAGGCCTCAGCAAAGCTGAGGGCATCTCCCGTTGCACCACCGATCCCCGCAGGATCCAGCGAGTACAACCCCGCAAACAGCAGATTGATCGCCAGGTAGACCAGCGCCACCGTGACGAGGAAGGCCGGCCAGGACATAGCCAGCGCCAAGAGGTAAGGCTCACGCCAGTGCCGCAGCCAGCCACCGCGACGATCCATCGAAACCAAGAGACCGGATCGGCGACGCAACCTCTGGACCGATCGATCTGGCGAGGGCGGTTTCATCCGAGCCAACAACCAGGAGCTAGCG
>JBILTA010000549.1:0-4181 GCA_044371785.1 Pirellulaceae bacterium
TGGCCATTGGCATCCGTGAAGGGAGCTTTCCTTTAGCTCCGAACGCTCGACTCGATGATGGACTTTTCAACATCCTGGTTGCTGCGAAATTGCGCCGCCGGGATGTTCTGCGCTACTTGCCAGGCCTGATGTTGGGCAGACTTCCGCAAGATGACCCGCGCATTCAGTATTTAGTCGCTCCAGAGATTCAATTTCGCAGCTCAACGCCATTGCATTTACATCTCGACGGCGAGATATACGGCGACGGAACGCTGCCACCAAATTGCGATATCACCCTGACACAACCGAGACAAATTGATATCGAACTCTTAGAACCGCAGTAATCTCCAGCAAAAGTAGAGAATTCCTCCGCAATCCATAAGCTACCATTCACGCTCTGCATCGGCTATAATAAGGGTCTACCACAGGCCTTCCTCCCTCCGTCTTGCCCCTTCCAGCTCTGCCTATCCTTCCTTCGTAGGTACCGACCATGCGGCACCATCATTTTCCAACACCGCGAATCATCAGACAACTTATTGTCTGCTTCGGTGCTTTATGGCTATGCTGCTACACGAGCGTCTCAGCAGAAGAGGACAATCAACCTGTAACCGCTAACTCACTCTACTTCGAAACCGACGTTCGTCCTATTCTCAAAGCTCACTGCTTCCATTGCCACGGTGAAGCAGGTCATAAAGAAGGCAACCTAGATCTTCGCCTCGTTCGACTCATGCAAGAAGGTGGCGACAGTGGCTCATCACTTAAGGCAGGCCACCCCAACGAGAGTCTCGTGTGGCAAAAAGTTGCAACCAACGAAATGCCTCCAGGTGGCAAGTCACTCAAGGACGAAGAGAAAGAAATCTTGCGACGATGGATCGAAAGCGGTGCTGCGACCAAACGTACCGAGCCTGCTCAACCATCCGATGCTCAGTGGACCGAAGAAGAACGTAGTTACTGGGCTTTTCAACCCGTCACACATCCGACACCACCTATCGACCCTAGCGATCGTGACTCGACAAATGCCATCGATTCATTCCTCCTCTATTCGCTGAAAGCCAACGGTCTCGCCTTTAATTCGATCGCCTCTCGTGAGGTCCTGATACGTCGCCTCAACCTTGACTTACTCGGCCTACCACCTACGCCCGAAGAAGTTCGCACCTTCATCGAAGACGCTGAACCAGATGCCTATGAACGCTTGGTCGATCGTCTCTTCGCAGACCCTCGCTATGGGGAACGTTGGGGAAGACATTGGCTCGATGTCGCTGGATACGCAGATAGTGACGGATACACCGAAGCGGATGCAGAACGCCCATGGGCCTACCACTATCGCGACTATGTGATTCGCGCTCACAATCAAGATCTTCCGCTCGATCAGTTCGTTACCGCTCAACTCGCCGGCGACGAATTGGTACCGCCCCCTTGGGACAATCTTACTGCAGAGCAAACCGAACTGCTCGCAGCCACTGGCTTTTTGCGAACAGCTCCCGACGGCACGGGTCAAGAAGGTGTCGACAACAATATCGCACGCAATGATGTCATCGCAGAAACAATCAAGATTTACTCAAGCTCAATGCTAGGCATAACCGTCGGCTGTGCTCAATGCCACGATCATCGTTACGATCCAATATCACAAGAAGACTACTTTCGCACTCGTGCCATCTTTGAACCGGGCTTGGATTGGAAACAATGGCGTGATCGCAACTCCCGTTTAGTGAATCTTTGGAATGCCGAACAAAAACAAACTGCCGCAACGGTCGAAAAAGAACTCGCTGAACTGGAAGGTAAACGCGTCGCTGAACTCGACACCATCGTCATGGATATCTTCGACAAAGAAGTTGGAAAACTACCCGAAGAGAAACGAGAGATGGCAAAAATCACTCGAGCCACCGCTGCTGACAAACGATCTCCCGAACAGGCCCAACTCTTCAAGGACTTCCCCAGCCTCAACGTCGATCGCGGATCTGCTTACCTTTATGACGGCCAACGCATCAACGAATTCAACAAACGCTTTGAAGATCAAAAGACTGCCATCCTTGCCAAACGCCCCGCTGACAACTTTGTTGCCCCATTCTCTGAAGCCCCTAATCACAAACCAGTGACCTATCTCTTCTTTCGCGGCGATCACAACGCCCCGAAAGATCCTGTTGCTCCAGGAGGTTTGAGCATACTCGACGAGCAATCGCTGATCCCAGACGATGATCCCAATCTTCCAACGACAGGTCGACGATTGGCCCTCGCTCAACATCTCACCCGCAATACCCATCCGCTGCTTACACGCGCCTTGGTGAATCGAATTTGGATGCACCATTTTGGCAAAGGTCTCGTCGCTTCCCCTGGTGACTTCGGTCTGTTAGGCGAAAAGCCGTCGCACCCTCAATTACTCGATTGGCTCGCGTCGGAACTAGTCATCTCCGGCTGGAGTCGCAAGCATCTTCAACGACTCATGGTAACTTCTCGAGCTTATCAACAATCCTCTGAACGCACCGAATTGCACCAACAAGTCGATCCAGAGAATCGGCTGTTGGCACGCATGCCCGTTCGACGCCTTGAAGCGGAGACGATTCGCGATGCGATGCTGCAAGCTAGTGGCATGCTGGTGCGCGAAATGTATGGCCCACCAGCAACCGTCAATCCTGATGACGTTGGGCAATTCATTATCGGAAAAGCGACCCGCGATGGAAACGGTATCTTAGTCGCCAAACATGAAGAACTCGCCGCCGCCTATCGACGCACGCTGTATACACAAGTACGACGCTCGATGCCCTTAGGTATGCTCGAACCGTTCGATCCTGCTAATCTTGCACCAAACTGCGATCGCCGCAGTAATTCAACGGTCGCCACACAATCACTTCTCCTGATGAACAATAGCAATGTGATTCGACTTGCAGAACATTTTGCAAAACGTGTGCAGCGCGATGTGGGTGACGATCCCTCACGTCAAGCCGAATATGCTTGGACGCTCGCTTTTGGTGTCGCACCTCCCTCGGATCAAATCGCTTCAACCGCGAAATGGCTCACGGATCTGCGAGCGTCACTTACAAAACCCGCTGATGGAACAAGCACGCCTACTTCGGGCATACTAGAACCGCCTCAAGCGGCCGAACAAGCACTCGCGCTTTATTGCCAGGCATTATTCTCCTCCAACCCTTTTCTATATGTCGACTAAGGAGCCAACAGCATGAATTTCTCACCCTGTTATTCGCGTCGACATTTTTTGGCCCAACAAGGGATTGCTGGAGCGACCTTGGCAATAGCGGCAATGTGCCAACAAGTTGCCGAGGCGGTACCACCCAAGCCCATTACAACACCAACCGAGTTTGATCTCAAACCAAAATCACCCCACTTCGCGCCACAAGCCTCAGCCATGATCTCAATGTTCATGCAAGGTGGACCGTCACACTTAGATCTAACCGATCGAAAACATGAATTGGAAAAACGCTCGGGCCAAAACTATCCGGGTGATTTGAAGTATGACAATGCGGCTGAATCGTCAGCGAAGCTGTGGGCCGGGCCTTGGAAATGGCAACGCTACGGTCAATGCGGTATGGAACTGAGCGAACTCGTACCGCATCTTGGCTCCATTGCGGACGACATCACTTTAATTCGTTCGATGCATACCGGCGTAAACAACCATGGACAGTCGATCTATGCAATGCATCATGGTCGCATCACGGCGGGACGGCCTGTGCTCGGTTCATGGCTCACCTATGGCCTCGGAAGTGAAAGCCAACAACTCCCCGCCTTCGTTGTCCTGACCGACCCAGGTGGATTACCCGTCTTGGGCACGGACTGCTGGTCCAATGGTTGGCTCCCGTCACTCTATCAAGGAACCGTGATTCGGCCACAAGAGCCGCGTATTCTCAACCTGGATCCGCCACCGAAACTGGCAGGTACTCCCCAGCGAGCCTATCTCGATTATCTACAGAAGCTCAACAGCGAACATCTGGAAGCGCGACGCTTTGAATCCGAACTTTCAGCTCGCATGCGAACCTTCGAATTAGCCGAGGCGATGCAAACCGCAGCGAAAGAGGCGTTAGACATTGGACGCGAAACGGCAGCGACGCACCGCCTGTACGGTTTAGATCAAGATGCGACCCGCGAATACGGTACACGCTGCTTGATCGCACGTCGCTTAGTTGAACGCGGCGTTCGCTTTGTGCAAATCTACACCTCCACGCAGCAGTGGGACCATCACGGCAATATCA
>JBILTA010000550.1:0-4177 GCA_044371785.1 Pirellulaceae bacterium
TGGTTTGATTGACGTTCCGAGTTTGGGCCATGGCGTTTATGATTGGCGTGCAACGATAGATATTCGCTAGGGCTTGCAGCGCCAAGATGCGATTAACCCGTTCCCGCTCACTGGCGACCATAATCGACATGGTCGGTTCATATCCGAAAGCAAAAAATCGATTATAGAATCGGTGATTTTGTACCAACATTGAGTTGTTGGCATCGGTAAGGGCAAGGTAATAGTTGGACCACAATTCTGGGTTCGGAACATTTTCGCTTAATCGATCAAACACGATCGCAAACATTTCAGGGGAAGATGAACCACGGAGCTGACGCAGCGAGTTCGCCAGCGAAATAAATGCACCCTCGTTGTAAAGCGAAAACTCGATAGGGTATCGTGGATCGATGAACGAGGCATACGCGTCCACAGCTTTGGCTAACATTTCGCGATCTTCTTTAACCATTGCATAATAGATCACCATCGATAACCACTCGGCCACGTCGGTGCCGTTAGAATTGTAATGCCACGACTCTAAGGAAATATTTTCGTTGCGCGGTGATTGAATGGCACTCTTAAGCGCATCGAGCTTTTGCTTGAGTTGTTCCATTGCCGTTTCTTGGCTAACAGGCGAGGGCGTTGGCTCGTTGTTCGTTCCTGCTTCAGCAGGCGGTAATGGTTCACCGGCACTCATGCTTCCCATATCATCCATGGTTGCTCCAGCACCAAATTCGGATGCGGCAGAAGCCAAGGGCTTCAGTTGCTCCAGTAGAGTGGTATAACCTGGTAGGTTGTGGTCGAGTGAGTCGACAGAGATCAACAGGCTTTCGTAATACGCTTTGTCTAGGTTGATGTTGGTCACATTGCCGGGCAACGAAGCAAAAGGTAAAGAAGCGTTTATTGGGGGCAATTGTATCTTCGGCACGGAATAGGCACGCATGGGGGCGTAAAACAATCCGGAGCTGAGACAAATGGCTAAGATCGAAACGAACGAGATCGCAGGCAGCTTGGCATTTTCAAATCGCATCCACCGCTTTACGAGCAACCAGGGGAGTGCCACTGCAATAAGAGTCAGTGGTATAGCAACCCATAAGCCCAGCCATCCGCCAGCGAAGACAGGTGATGCTATTCCGTATCCGATTGAGAAAACTACCGCGATCCCTGCAAAGAGAGCCAGCATCGGATTGGAAAAGGTGAGGGTCGCGAATACGAACGAAAGGTAAACGCCGAGTGCGGTTCCATACAATAGGAAATAGGCTTTCCAATCACCAATCGGCGCTGCTTGTGGCCTAATGCTTGTGGTAAGAATGGGAATCAATACCAGCGATACAAAAGTGATCAAGGCGAAAGGGATAAGCGTTCTAACGAGCAGATAGCGTCTAGGCGACAAACCACGATCTGCGATGACGCGAAATTGGCGTCGGGTTTGCTCCCCAGCGAGAGTAAAGATTCCAAGGAAACATGGCAAAACTAAACTGAATTGAAAAAAGAGAGTTTCAGCGTGAAAACCCAAGAGAGGGTAGGAGATCAGGGTTAGTAATCCAATTGCAGCAACCGGCCATATTTGTGCTTGTAAAGACTGCCATAGCATAGCCCAAATACTGTTGGGTCTTGACCAAGTCCCCCAACGTGTTTGAGCAGCCAATTCTTCATCGCTGACCCCCGCAGATATCACTCCGGCCAAAATGGGTTCGCTGTTGAACCAACCGGCTCTAAAACCAAGTAGAGCTATCAGGGATAAAGCAGAGGTTTCAATGGCTGTAGCGATCGACATCATTCCAAAATCTGTAGGAGCGGAAGCGGAAACGAATTCCGACAAAATGAGGTTCTTGATAAAACCCTGAAACAGAGTTACGGCTGCAGCAATCATGATGGCAATCATCGGTTCACGCAGGCACAAGCACATGATGATCGCCCACAACAACGCAATGGGGACTGCGAACAACATCAAGCGATAGTCGTAGCCATCTAGCCCCAGTTCGTAACTCAGCGGAGTGCCACCGACGGAGCTTATTGCAAACGTAACACCGAACACAAAGGCCCCAGCCCCAAAAGCCATCAAAATAGTTATGGCTAGTTTCGTAATGAAGGCATGAGTCCAGGTTACCGGTAAAGTGGTCATCCATTGCCAGTTTCCTGCTTGCCGTTCCCCGCCAACTGCTATGACAGCACCCGCCATCGCAATGGTTATGGGTGTGAGCGTTGCTGGGACAATGGAGTAGAAAAACTTAAGTGGATTGTCAAAGGGAATCACATTCTCCATGAGCCCCGCGATCGCAAAGCCAAGGATCGCACATATCGATATGGCTAAAGTGATACCAATTAATTGGCGAAACTCTTTCCAAGCTAATGCGATGGTTGCTAAGCCGTTCATAGCATTTATTCTCCAGCACAACACTAAAGCATGTTCGTTAAGGGGGAGACATCGCGTCCAAGGTATTGAAGCGAGTTGTCGATCCGACGTTTAGGCTCGAAGTAAGGCACCGCCAGCCGCTTTGCCGTTCCAAGGTTGTTGCCAAGGTGGCGCTTGCGACTCCCGTGTGCACAAGATGAACAGCTCTTCGAGGCTGGGGCGAATCCATTGCACATCCGTCAAATCTGATTCACTCTTAATCTGTTCTAACGCTTCAGGGCTTAATTGACGCACAGCCATCTGAATGGTTCTGCCTAACACTTCACAGTGCATGGAATTTAGGTTCAATATCGATGCAGGTGGAATCGCCAATGGATCACGCATGCTGAATCTCAGCAGCGACACAGTGTCCTTGAGCTGATCGAGTCCACCATCTAAAGCGATCTTGCCATCGTGCAATATGGCGACATGATCGGCGACTCGCTCCACTTCTTGAACTTGATGGGAACTCAATAGCACTGTCTTGCCCTGTGCGGCGAGGTCGACCATGCTCCTCAAAAACTCCTTGCGGACCAGCGGATCAAGACCCGAGGTTGGTTCATCAAAGACCAGCAGTTCTGGATCGGAAGCTAATACCAAAGCCAAAGCCGTCTTGGCTCGCATACCTTTTGATAAGTGGCGAATGCGCGTCTCCTGCGGCAGGTCAAATTGCATCGCCCAGCGGCCAAAGTTCTCACTATAGTTCGCAGTATAAAAGGCCGAACAAAACCAAGCGATTTGTTTGACTGTCATCCATTCATAAAGTGCGGGTAAGTCAGATACGTAACCCACACGGCGACGCAGCGCAAACGGATCTTTTTCTGGAGAAATGCCGAGTACCGTGATGTTTCCCGCATTAGGCTTCACGTAGCCCATAATGATACGAATCAGGGTGGTTTTACCCGCACCATTTTCGCCGAGCAGAGCGTAAACACAGCCCGCAGGAATTTGAAGTTGAACATCTCTCAAGACATGGTTCTTGCCAAAACGTTTACTGAGTCCATTGATGCTAATGGTTGAGGCTTCCATTACATCCCCTCCGTTTTTGCTGCTTGTTTTAGAATTTTTTCAAACAGAGACGTTAATTGTTCAGGCTCAAGTCCACTGCGCAGACCTTCCTGAATGACTTGCTCCAACCGATTGCGCACCAACTCATGGCGATCTTGGACGCACTGCTTGACTGCGCCCCGGCACACCGCCAGTCCGCGTCCACGCATACTCTCAAGTACCTGATCGTCTTGTAGTTGTTGATACGCACGTTGAATCGTGTTGGGATTGACGGTGATCTGGCGAGCCAGCTCACGTACAGAAGGGACCAGCTGTCCGGGAGTTAAAGTTCCTTCCGCGACGGCATACTTCACTTGACGAACAATCTGATCGTAGATGGGTATGCCATTGTTCGGATCAATTTTTAAAAACACACCTAACCTCCTCTCATCGTTAATGGTCAGGAGTCAAAGACAGCATTAACTGGCCGCCGTCTTCCAAATCGCTGAGTGGGTGTACTGCTGTAATGGTACACCGGCTTACTAGGGCAGTCAATCGGTTGTTTTTGAAAGTTGCCAACAATCTTTTTCTTTTTCCAGACGCTTTTCGAGGCGACTCGAGCCCCCTCGAATTCCTGTCCAGAAGCAAGCCTGATGCATGCAAAGCTCTTGCACTAAAGCTGGCTTCTGTAGTGGACGGAATTGCAGTACGCTTGTATTGTTGGCACGAGGCCAAGCGTTGTAAGTCAAGAGCCATTATGGTTTTATGGCAATGGAAGCGTGTTCGTGGAGTCGCGGATGTGGTTGTTTGTACACACTC
>JBILTA010000551.1:0-4172 GCA_044371785.1 Pirellulaceae bacterium
TCGCCCAAGCGTGAGCCAGTGACGATGCGGTGGATCAGTTCATTCTTACTGCTATTGGTATCGTCATTAGGTAATTGGCAAGTACCAGCTGCTTCGTGTCCGCCGCCGCCGTATTGCAACATTAGGTCGCCAACATTCAATTCACATGAACGATTGATGATGGACCGACCAACCGTGTAAACCGTATTGCGGCATTCAACTCCCCACATCACATGCATCGAAACATTACATTGTGGGAACAGTGCGTAAATCATGAAGCGATTACCGGGATAGATAACTTCTTCGTTGCGTAGATCGAGCACGATTAGGTTGTCATGCACTTCGGCGATTCGCAACAATTGATCGCGGAATTGCTCTTGATGTGAAGCGTAAAGTTCAACACGTTCCTTAACGTCAGGCAATTCGAGGATTTGTTCGATGGTTAAGTCTCGGCAGCAATCGATGAGCATCATCATCAGTTGATAATTCGAGACTCGGAAATTGCGGAAGCGACCCAATCCGGTTCGAGCATCCATCAAGAACGACAAGAGTTCCCAGCCGTTCGGATTTAGGATATCGTCGATCGAAAAACCAGCCGAGTCGGCTTTGTCCACAGCTTCCATCATGTCATCGCGAACACGTGGGAAGGTTTCTTTGCCGCCGAAGTAGTTGTAAACAACTCGAGCGGCTGACTTTGCGCCAGATTCCAAAATATAACCTGGGGTTTCTTCCAACTCCGAATTGCGGATTTCTTCACTGGTGTGATGGTCGAATACCAGTGCAGCACCTTTAACATAGGGGAGGTTGGTCAAGATATCGCGTTCGTTTACTTCGATCTTGCCGTCTTGCACATCTTTGGGATGTACAAACTTGATTTCACCTAGAATATCGAGTTCCTTCAGCAAAACCGCGCAGATCAATCCATCCATGTCGCTTCTCGTAAGAAGGCGATATTTTCCACTGAGCCCCTTCATAACCTACTCCGCAAAAATTCAGATGGTCGATTTACAAGATTGAGCTGACGGCCCAATCGATTCACGTTGGAAACGTAGCTTTAACCACGTGGGAAAGATTGGCGTAATACCCGAATGGGCCTCGAATTTTGGCAACGAGTCGCTTGCAGAGGCTACGTATTCGTTACAATCGTTACGAATGGTACCGTTTTGCATCGTGGCGATAACTGTGGGGAGACTCGCTTTGGCAACCGGATCGACAACAACCGTATCAAAAACACAAATCGAGAATGTGAACAAAGCCAAGGCCGCCTGGTTAGCCGGCTGTTTTCCTGTTGTATTTGGAAGCATCTTCACCATCGCCGGCTTGGCGGTCATGGCCTTCGCAGGAATCTGGCCGCTGCTGAATTGGTATCAAGGTCTCAGTTGGGCAGATGCGCCCTGTACCATCAATTCCGCTTCTATAAGAACGAATCACGATAGCGATGGGAATACTTACACACCCGAGGTGAGTTACACCTATCAGTGGAAGGGGGATAACTACCAAGGTACCAGGTTCGCTTGGGATTCAACCAGTTATGGAAGCCGAGCCTCGATTGAAAAATGGATGGAACCGTATCCTGTCGGGGCAAAAGCTATTTGTTATGTTGATCCCGCGAATCCCAAAGAAGCCGTTTTGGTGCGATCGTTCCCTAAGATCGTATTGTTCATTATCCCCTTCGGCTTGGTATTTGTCGCGGTGGGGTTAGCGGTCGCATGGGGTGTTCCCAAGTTGATCCGTGGTCAGCAGGCTCGAATGCAATCGCTGGCTTTGGGGCAGAATCGCTCGTCCATGAGAACCTTAGCTTCCTCTGACGATTTTAAGTCGACATCGCCGACTTCAGCGCCATCGAGTCAAGAGCTTCCCGTTTCAACGTCCGTCCCGCACGAAACGGGCGAGACGAATGAACCATTGGTTATTCAACCCAAGATGGGACGTTGGGCAAGCTTGATTGCGATTCTACTCATCTGCTGTTTTTGGAATGGCATTGTGTCGGTATTTCTATTCTCGATGTTTGGCGAGAAGAATGGTCCACCGATTTTCATGATGCTCTTTCTGACTCCCTTTGTCCTCGTGGGCTTGGGGTTGATAGCGGCTGTTGTGTACACATTTTTGGGGTTGTTCAACCCGAAACCGGTTCTCGTATGTAGCGATCGTTGGCTTTACGCCGGAAGTGAGTTCGAATTGAGTTGGATGATGAAAGGGAATGTGTCACGTATTCAAAAGCTAACCGTATTTCTCGAGGGGACAGAAACGGTCAGTTACCGGCAAGGGACTTCGACCCGCACTGAAAACAATCTTTTTTATTCGCAGCCTATTGCCGAAGTCACGGACGCTGCGGAGATTGCGCAAAGCTATCACGTGGTCAAGATTCCCGACGATGCCATGCACACGTTTAATGCCACTTCGAACAAGATTTACTGGCAGGTTCGTTTTGCAGGAGAAATACCCTGGTGGCCTGATGTGGCCGATACTTTCGAGATTACCATTCTCCCTCCCCTCCCCTTTCGAAAGGCTGCCTGATGATTCAACTCCAACTCATGCATGAAGATGGCGGGACCGGTGAAGACTGGTTTTATCCTGGCGAAATGATCGTCATCAAAGTTCATTGGGAACTACCGCAAGAAAATTGCACATTACAGTTGCAGCTTTTGTGGGAAACGGAAGGCAAAGGGACCGATGAAAGCGAAACAGCTCACGAGGCAGAGTGGGCCGTTGAGGCTGTGCGAGGTGAAAAGGTCTTGGAATGGCTTATGCCGCGTGGCCCGTTATCATGCGAAGGGAATTTGCTGAAGCTTCGTTGGTATGTTGATTGCTACGTCGACGTCCTGGGGATTAGAGCTCGCAAGCCTTTACAATTAAGTACGTCACCTGAACCCATTCGACTTCCAGCCGGGAAACTCCCGCCAGGCACAGAGAAGGTCATGAAGTTTTTTGGTTACACACCGAAACAGTCTGAATCAAATCCAACCACTTAGGGCCAACATTTTCCCAAGCGTGACTTTGCACCAGCGAAGCAGAATGTTTTCCATACTCGCGCAGCTTAGTTGCTGGGCTGGTGGCCGAGCTAATTGCTCTGGCAAGAGCTTCGACATCGTTTGTTGGCACAAGCCAGCCATTGACATTCTCTTGCACCAGCTCTTCAAGGCCATCGGTCGCGCGAGTCACTATCGCAGGCAACTGATGGCTCAGGGCTTCCAGCAAACTGCGCGACATCGCTTCATAATGTGACGATGAAATGTACAGATCCGCTTGGTGATATTGCGCAGCTACGTCGCGACACCAGCCTGCTAAGTGTACTTCGTTGGCAAGATTTAACTCAGCAATTAACGCTTCAAGTTGCGGACGTAACGGGCCATCTCCAACGATAACAAGCTCCCAACTGGAGTCGTCGGGAGCGGCTTGTTTCCAAGCTTTCAGGAGCAAATCAAAGCCTTTTTCTGGAGAGAGCCGCCCGACAGCGATGGCTCGATATGTGGGTTTGTCGTTAGCGTTTGGCTCGTTGTCGCGCTTTGGTGGTGACGAAGTCGTGATCGCCACAGCATTGGGAATTACGACGACCTTGTTGTTGGGAAAGCGAGCTCGCAAGGCGGATGCAATAGGTTCGGTTAAAGAAACCATGGCTGCGGCCCGAGGATACGTTCGATTGCGCCATGTTTCCCACAATCTTGAGAGCTTTTGTTTTCGAGGATCACTTCGTTCGGCAAGGATCACGGGATGGGGTGGCTTACTGGCTAAGGTGACGATATTCATCTTATCGGTAAAGCTGATCACGACGTCGGGACGAAGTCGTTTCAGTTGATGGGCAAGGGCTCGAACGCGGCGGCGATTAGCGAGAATAGCGTCGAGTAGGTTTCGGCTTTCGCGCATTAGTCCCAAACCGATACGTTGTACACCAGGGTCCACTTGGTATTGATCGGTGTCCACACGATCCAGCGTGATCACCGTGACTTGATGACCATGAGTCATCAAGAAATCAGCCAATTCGGCCAACTGGCGTTCGGCACCTCCGCCATACAGTGCGTGGATGGTCAAGGCGATTTTCATGGGGCGTTGCCCTTCCCTCCGGTTCGTGAATGGGTCCAGATCGCCTCATTGTAATCGAAGTAGGGGAACTCGTATGCTATGATCTATGCGAGTGATTGGAATCCAGTGCAATAGGAAGTTGAGGCGGGAATGCGAGTTCTGATAACCGGAGT
>JBILTA010000071.1:0-13240 GCA_044371785.1 Pirellulaceae bacterium
GCGAGTGATGCCCAGAATCGCATTCATGTTGGCACCATCTAAATAGATCAAGCCGCCATGGGAGTGCACAATCTCGGCAATCTCTTTGATCTGGGTATCAAACAATCCCAAGGTGCTCGGGTTGGTTATCATGAAGACTGCGGTCTTGTCATTCACTTTGCTCCGTAGATCATTAAGATCTACCAAGCCATTGGCGCCACTCTTCACTGTGATCGTGTCGAAACCAGCCATCTTCGCACTGGCTGGATTCGTGCCGTGCGAGCTATCTGGTGCTAAGACATTGGGGCGATGTTGGCCAAGTTTGCGGAAGTGGGCAGCTGCGACCATCAGAGCTGCCAATTCGCCATGAGCACCAGCAGCAGGTTGAAGCGATACTGCAGGCAGTCCAGAGATTTCTGCGAAATCGTTTTGCACGTTCCACAAAATTTCAAGCAAGCCTTGGATGGTTGATTCTGGTTGATAAGGATGCACATCCACCAAGCCCGGTAACGAAGCCAATCGCTCATTGCGTTTGGGATTGTATTTCATCGTACAGGAACCGAGTGGATAAAAATGTGTATCCACTGACATGTTCAAGGTCGAGAGATTGGTGAAGTGACGGACGACGTCGCCTTCAGCTAACTCTGGCAATGGAGGAGGTGCATCGGCTAATGCACCAGCTGGCAGGGTATTGCTGAGATCTACGTTCGGAACATCGGTTGGAGGAAGCAAATGTGCTCGGCGTCCCGATCGGCTCAATTCAAAAATCAATTGGGTAGATTTGGTATTACGCATGGGTAGCAACAGCTCCAACAGAGAGATGATTCAAGGCAGCGACATAGGCATCGATTTCATTCTTGGTGCGTTTCTCAGTAACGGCTACCAAAAAGCAATCGGAGAGCTGTGGATACCATTGCCCCAAAGCTATACCACCTAAGATGCCTTTGCTTTGCAGATAACTGAGTGTTCCATCTACATCACCCGCTTGGTCGCGGACAACAAACTCGCACCAAGTTGCTCCTTCAAATGGGAGCGAATAACGTGACGAGCAGGCAATTTGTTGCTTGAAATATTGAGCCTTTTGTCCGCACAGAATGGCTGTTTCTTTTAACCCTTGCGGGCCAAGCAGCGAAAGATAGATTGCAGCTCGAAGCGCGAACAAGCCCTGGTTGGTGCAGATGTTGCTAGTGGCTTTTTCGCGACGAATATGCTGTTCGCGAGTTTGCAGTGTCAACACCCAGCAACGTTTGCCGGAGCGATCGATTGTTTGGCCCGCGATGCGACCTGGCAAGCGACGCACAAAAGCTTCGCGACATGCCAAGATGCCCAAATAAGGACCACCGTATTGCAACGGATTGCCTAGAGATTGGCCTTCGGCGACTACCACATCGGCGGACCAGTTGCTCGGCTTATCGAGGATGCCAAGGCTGATGGCATCGACGCAAGCGACTACGGAAGCGCCGGCGGACTTTGCGGCTGCTGCAAATGGCTTCAGATCTTCCACGATGCCGAAGAAGTTGGGTTGCGGTAAGATCACACAGGCCGTGTTGTTATCGATCGCAGCGGTCCAAGTCTGCAGATCAATACTTCCATCCGGAGTGGCAACTTCAACAAGTTCAGCGCCAATCCATTGGAAGTAAGTCTTTAGGCACATGCGGTATTCGGGATGCAGACTCTCGGGCACCACAACTTTGCGACGGCCATCATTTTGAGCCAAGCACATCAAGGCTGCTTCAACTGTAGCCGACGCACCGTCGTACAAACTGGCATTAGAAACATCCATGCCCGTCAATTGGCAGATCAGCGTTTCGTATTCGAACATCACTTGAAGATTGCCTTGGCTCACTTCAGGTTGATATGGCGTGTACGAGGTATAAAACTCACCGCGTGATGCGAGCGAATCGACAACGGCTGGGATGAAATGATCATAAGCGCCGCCACCCAGGAAACAGGTTGCGGTTTCCGCACCGAGATTCTTACCTGCTAACTTCTTCGCCTGCTGCGTTAATTCGATTTCCGACAAGGCCGGAGGGATCGCTAACGGGCGTTTTAATCGCAGTTCGCTGGGGATCGATTCAAAAAGTTCGGCAACGCTGGCAGCGCCAATCGCTTGCAACATCGCGTTCCGGTCTTCTTCTGTGTTAAACAGGTAAGCCATAACGTTTCGCTTAAGTTGTAAAAGAACAGTTGGGTGTCGAAAGCTTCGCACTCAGGTAGAACCGCAGCCGCGAAAAATCATTCACCGATGGGTGAGATCGGTGAATGTGAACTTCTAAAAATAGGCTAGCGATTAGTGATCGCCGGCGCATTGCTTTTGGTAATCGGCATAGCTTAACAAAGCGCTGGTTTGCGACGGATCGGTGACTTTGATCTTCACGATCCAGCCCTTATTGTATGGATCTTCGTTGAGGATGGTCAGTTGGTCGACTAGCGGTGTGTTGACTTCGGTGATTTCGCCTGCGACAGGCAGATATACCGGGCTAACCGCTTTAACCGATTCAACTTCCCCAAATTCCTGGCCCGCAGCAAAGGTTTGGCCGACCTTAGGTAGCGCCATGAATACCAAGTCGGTCAACTGCTCTACAGCGAACGAAGTGATGCCCACTGTTCCAATGGTCTCGCCTCCAACTTGTTCGATGCTCAGCCATTCGTGTGTAGGGCAGTAAAATAGTTTTTCTAGATTCAAGTTCATCAACTCCTATTCGTTGTCGCGATTCAAAGGAAGAGGTTTTCCTATAGGTTTACCTACTTATTTGCGTTTGTAAAACGGCAAAGGTACAACTCGGGCAGCAGCTCGGCTGCCGCGTATGTCTGCTTCTAAAGTGGTTCCCGCAGCGGCCAAGGAGGCTGGCACATAGCCCATGGCAATGGGGGTTTGGAGTGTTGGTGAGAAGGTGCCGCTGGTAACGTGCCCCACGCGATGTCCATCCATGTCGTACAATTCGCTTCCTTCGCGAGCAGCGCGGCGCCCTTCAATCATCAAACCAACTCGGACTAGTAAATTAGTGTCACCTTTGCGAGCTCGAATGGCTTCCGAGCCAATGAAGGTGCGGTCTTTGAGTTGTACTGCAAAGCCGAGGCCTGCTTGATAAGGATCGGTTTGCTCGTCAAGTTCATGACCATACAAGGGCATGCCCGCTTCGAGCCGCAATGTGTCGCGTGCCCCTAAGCCTGCTGCTTGGATACCGAATTGTCGGCCCGACAAGAGCAGATTTTCCCACACGCGATTCGCATCTTCAGCACGCACAATCAACTCTAAGCCATCTTCACCTGTGTAACCGGTGCGGCTCACGATACATGGTTTTCCAAATTGCTCAGTGACTTTGCCATGGTAGTATTCAAGTCGTGTGGCGCTCGGTGGCAAGAGCTGCGTGCACGTTGCAATGGCTTGAGGTCCCTGCACGGCGATCATTGCGGTCATGTCAGAGACATCGGTGAATTCCACATCAGGATAGTCGGCAAGATGGGGTTGTATCCATTTCAATATCTTGTCGCGGTTGCTGGCGTTGACTACCAGCAGAAAATAATTGCGACCGCTCGGGCTTTCAAGACAATAAGCCAGCACGTCGTCCAGGATGCCGCCGTCGACGTTAGTCACCAGCGAATATCGAATCTGGCCTGGTACCATATCTCGGACTCGCCGAGTCAGTAGATGGTCTAACAGCTCAACAGCTCGAGTCCCTTCAAATCGAAAACGACCCATATGGGAGATATCGAACAAGGTGACCTGTTGTCGAGTCGCTTGATGTTCATTGACGATCGTTGTGTACTGGATGGGCATATCGTAGCCCGCGAATTCCGCCATTCTCGCTTTTTGGCTCACATGCCAATCATGCAAAGGTGTAGTGCGTAGCGAGTTGGTCATTATCGTTCTCCAGCCAAGGCTGCGTATTTCATGGAGAGTAACGGGAATGGGTCACCAAACAGTTTCAGCACTCCGAGCTCTGCACGAGTGCCACAGCAATGTATGCCAGTGCAGCTGCAGCCCGAGATGAAACGGCTTGGCGTAACCAAGGAATTCGATTGTCAACGATCAATGAAAGAACGGGTTTATTGTAACCGCTTGGCAAATCACCGCTAGCACTACTTCCGAAATGCCAAACCCAGAAGTTAGCAAGTAAATCGTTTAACCCGTAGCCGGACCGCGGGGTAGGCTAGGGGCTCTGTCGACGCATTTCATCTCAAAAGTCATCTAATGTAGTTCTATCTGGCCTTGTGCCTCACCGGTGGGGGCGACGTTTTCCCTTAGGTGGCTCTCCCTTACGTTTTACCTGGAATTTGGACTTCGATTTCGGCCTCTTGATGTCCGCCATACGCGAATGCGACGGTGTCTCAGGGGCTTTGGCGGCGGCCAGGGTCTTTTCCAAACGGAACAGCAATACGCGGCGAGGAAGGTCGACATGTTCTACTGCGACTCGAACCAAATCACCTAACCGGAATTGATTATTGGCTTTGTTGCCCACCAATGCATGACCATGCCGTTCGTATCGATAACGATCGCCAGGTAAGCTGTGCACAGTGACAAAGCCTTCAGCGGGAAGTTGAGTACCACGCACATTAAAGCCTTCTGAGTTGACCGAGGTAATCACGCCTTCCAGCGATTGGCCAATGCGTCGACTCAAGAAATGCAAGAGCTTCACTTTGATCAATTCGCGCTCTGCAAACTCGGCATTCTGTTCCGCATCAGAGCATTGTTGACCCAGTCGAATCAAGACCGGGATCGGTTCCACGGCATTTTGTTGATCGATGATTCGTTGAACGGTTCGATGAACGGTGAGATCTGGGTAGCGACGAATCGGGCTGGTGAAATGACAATAGTGTGTCATATCGAGCGCGTAATGGCGTTCGGCTTGTGGTTGATAAACCGCTTTGCTCATCGATTTGAGAATGGCATAGTTTACGGCATACTCCATCGTTTCACCGCGAACACTTTCGATGATCTTCTGCAGTTCAAACCGATCTTCGACATTCTTGAACGATATGCCGAGATCTTCCAAGAACTCATGTAATCGGCGCAGCTTTCGTAATTCGGGCATTGGATGCGCGCGACGCAGGAAGGGGATCTTCAAATCGTCCAGCCAAGTTGCAACCGCTTGATTGGCTGCCAACATAAACTCTTCGATGATCTGATGGCTCTCGGTATGCACCGTTAAATGGGCCCCTTTCACTTTGCCGCTTTTATCGAGGTCGATCTTGACTTCGGGGAGTGAAAGTTCGAGGGCACCTTGTGTCAAGCGGCGACGTCGCAGAATCATTGCGAGTTCATGCATGTCGGCAAGCAGTTGATGGATCTCGGGCTTGAGGCGTTGTTTCCAATCTTCGCGATCGGCCAAGAACTGATCAACTTGTTCATAGGTTAAGCGTTGATGATTGTGAATCACGCTGTTGAAGACTTCGGTATGAATCACCGTACCAGCATCATCCAATTCGATGAGCACGGTTTTGGTGAGTCGATTTTTGTGGGGTTGCAAGCTTGCCAAATGGTTGCTGATGATTTCAGGCAACATTGGTATGACGCGATCGGGCAGGTAGCAACTCGTTGCTCGGCGGCGTGCTTCGAGATCGAGTTTCGAGCCAGCGGGGACGAAGTGGGCGACGTCTGCGATGTGTACCAGCAGTTCCCAATGCCCCACTTCATTTTTGGATAATGAGATTGCATCGTCGAAGTCGCGGGCATCGAACGGATCGATCGTCAATGTGGGCGTTGAGGTTAGATCGCGTCGGTCTTTCGGGATCTCTTCTTGGTATTGGTCGGCGGTGTCACGAGCTTGTTGAATAACTTCTGCAGGAAATTCTTCTTGCAGTCCATATTGCCGCATGACGGCCAAGGTATCGACGGCAGGATTTTGCGAGCTCCCCAAGACTTCGAGAATGATGCCTTCGCCTTGAACGCCCGCTTCGGGGAAGCGAACTAATTCGAGTATGACCTTGTCGTTGTCTTCGAGTGGGAGGCCGCGAATATCGCCTACAAGAATGGGTAGTCTTAGAGAGACACCGTCGAGCCAAGCGATTGGTTCACCATGTTGCAGTTGGAAGGTGGCGGAGAACTGTCGTCGATGTCGTTCCAGAACGGACTCGATATGTCCCTCGTATTCACTTTGGCTGCGTGTGCTTCGAAGCAAGCGAATTTCGACGAGGTCGCCATCCAACGCGCTACCTACCGAGCTGGCTGGGATAAAAATGTCATCGGTTGGAGTGAGCTTTCCACCCGGAACGGGGCGCACAAAACCATACCCAGCCGCCGCAGAGCGAAAAGTTCCCTGAATGAATTTTCCCCCCTTACCGCTTTCGCTCGATTTTGTGGTTTCAAGCGTTTCGCCTTCCACTTCTTGGTTCTTTTTCTTACCCCCAAGGCGTGGAGGGGCTGGTGTGGCTTGAGGTGCCACCAAATGATTGGCACCGTATACCAACTGGCCTTGTTGGACGAGGCGTTTTATGGTTCGGATCAATGTGCGATAATCGTCTTCGGGCAAATCCAATTGTCGCAGAATGACTTTGGGTTTAACCGGCTGATAATTTGTTCGATATACATGTTGCAAGATCCGATCAGCCAATTCCGGATTCTTCATCGTTACTCCTGACGTATTGGATATGCCATCGGGTATGATGGGCGTTCGGTTATAATGGATTTAGGAACAGTTTGACGTTTGCAGTTGGATGTTCCCAGTTCGACAGCTCGTGCCGTGAAAGACGCAAGCCATGATGGAAGAAGGTACAGGAAATAATTCAGGTTCGGTTCCTCGCGTACTCCTCGTCGACGACGACGTGGAGATTGTGGAATCGATGCGGTTTGCGTTGGAAAATGCTGGCTTCCAAGTTCTGGTGGCTCGCGATGGCAACGAGGGAATCGCCATGATCGAGCATCAGTCGCCTGACGTTCTCATTTTAGACATGATGATGCCGAAGCGAAGCGGATTTTTGGTGCTAGAGCAATTACGTCGCTCGCCCACCAATCCCTTACGTATCATTATGATCACTGCCAATGAGGGGAGTCGTCATAAGGCTTACGCGGAAATGCTGGGTGTAGATGAGTATATTCGCAAACCGTTTCCAATGGAAAAATTAGTGGAAACCGTGCGAAGTTTGCTGCAAAAGCCTGCAGCCGGTTAGTTTTTTGGCTTGAGCGGACGGCGTTTCTGGTGTTCAAGACTCTACTAGTACGATAGTTGGGGTATTGCGAGTCATGGTAAGTCATGAGGCGTCGGAGCGAAAGTTTGGCAGTCCGCGGCATTGTTTTCTGCTTGGGGCCATTTTAGCTGGACTAGCGGTTGGCTTGGGGGCTTACCATGCACATGGCCTTGAAGGTTTCTTAGAGTCGCGTGGCTTGGGTGCAGAAGTGGTTACCAAGCGTTTAGGTAACTTTGAAGTGGGCGTGCGTTACCAGTTTTATCATGCCCTGGCGTTTATTGCTTTTGCGGGCTTATCTTCGCACTTTTGGACTCGACCGTTTAAGTTAGCCGTTTCACTGATGGCTGTTGGGACGGTTGTGTTTTCTGGTAGTCTCTACCTGTTGGTGTTTTTGAATCTCCCGGTCTTGGGTGCGATCACACCACTCGGGGGCGTGATGCAAATTGCCGGCTGGATTGTGGCGGCCATCAGCTCACGCAAAGCTCATTGATGGTCGTGCGTAAGCGATTCCATCATTGACAGGCATGGCAATGCTTGCCCGCCACTCAGGTAGGCATTTAGTTGTCCTACCCACGATTATCCTTTTCGGCACGTACAAATGTACGTGTTGTGCAGCACCGTAGTCCTTGATTCCGACCACCCACATCCCTGGCATCCTTCACACCGGCGTTTTTGATTCCGGTCGCCCACTGCCAAATGTTGGAACTCGCAACAAGGCTCTGCCCTATTTTTCCTACACATCTTTTTTGAGACCGCATTCAGGAAATTGCGACTTCCCCAGTTCCCTAGCCTCCGCTGTGTTCCAGCTACGGGTTAGACAGCGCCCATCTGTCGTGTGTTCATAAGATGATTTCGATACTAAAAGAGATGTAGATAAAAGAGAGCATGGCCATGGGAACGGTGACAGCGTTTCGGAGAGCCGCTGCTATGTGCCTTTGCTCACGCCCGCAGCTTCGAGGAATTTTTCGGGTGTGGTGCCGAGTCGTTGCAGTGTCGCGTCAAATGAATTTCCCTGACGCAGCGACTTGATGAACTCGTCCAACATCTTGCGATTGGGCTCTGTCAAAGCCATCGATACTCGCAAACCAATTAGGGCTGCTTGCTCTTCTCCCACTTGATTATCGACCACCGCTTTTGCGGAGGGAGCACCTTTTACCGCAGCTACCATACCCTGACTCCACTGTGAAACACGTGGATCATCTTTGCCAACCAAAGAGCTCACCGCACCTCGCGCGATTCCTTCTGAAAACCAAAACGGTACGCCATTCATGTTGGAAAGATTGAGGCCAATCATGCCTTGGATCAATTGGCCTTCAATCTGTGCATCCGATGCGTCAGGTGAATAAGCCAACGCGGTATAAGCATCCAGTACACGTCCTCCCCAATGATTCGACCAATCTGTTGGTAGCGAACGTTTTTCAACCATTGTGCCAAACTCGGTGTAATCATAGCGCTGTTTAAAGGCATAAATGATAATGCCACCTTTCAAAAGCGGTTGGCCACGTTCGGTCTTGAGATATTTGTTGACTTGGTCCGATGCTTTTTCGGCGATATCCAAAACGCGTTGGGTGGCTTTGTCACCGATATTGGAGAGCACCAAGATGTCCCCTTTCTCAGCACGATTGGCCGTTTCATTGGCCATGGCCAATTTCCACTGAGCTGCAGCCCGTTCCCGCCGACGAGCCATCAAGTCTTCATGCGAAGCCTTCTTCATCCAGGCTAAGTTCACCACTTGCTCGATAGGCGTTGCACCTTCAGGTCCATCGAACTTGGCTCCTTCTTTGATCCAAGTTGCGATCTTGGTGATGTCGAGGTCGGCCAGGGGTGGGCGACCACCGGCAGGCATACGCTGCCCACCGATACCCTTGAGCATTCGAATCAATACGCTGTCATCAGGTTTACCGGGAACAACAATCGGTCCACCATCACCACCTCGCAGCAGTTGTTGGAATGTGTCCATCGTCAGGTTGCCTGAAGCTCGCATGGCGCCGATATGACAGCCTTTGCAATTCTCAAATAACAACGGTGCGATATCGTTCGAGAAGCTCACGGTTTCCGAGCCCGTCGCACGAACCAACGTGAGCGCGGTAGTCGCAGGGGTTGCTCCATTGGGTACTAACGTTTTTAGATTTGCGGCCGCATCAGGTCCATCAAATTTTGCCCCTTCTGTGATCCATGTTTTGAGATCGGCAAGTTGCTCAGGCGAAATTCGGCCACCGCCACGAGGCATATCGCCGGACTCGATAACTTCAACAAAACGACTTCCTACTGGGTCACCTGGGAAGATAACTTTTCCTGCAGCGGGGCCATTCATCAACGCGGTAAAGGTGGCCATATTAAAACTGCCACGACTGCCATCGATGTGGCAACGGCCACAGGATGCGACTAGCCATGGAGCCAACTTCTTGGTGAAGGAAATACCACCGGCAGCCATTGCTGGTTTGTCAGGGATTTTGCCATCCACAATTTCTTGCCAAGTAGGGAGTGGGTCGAGCGCGTAACCCTCCAGTTCCAACATGGCATGGGCCCGTTGGATCGATTTGTACGGTGCTTCCAGTCGGCGGGTTACAGTTTTGTCGCCCAGCTTGGCGAGTTCGATCAGCTCAGCTTGTGATTTTTTAACGAGCTCAACGCACGAGTCGAACTCGCCCGCCTTAAATGCTTTCGATGCATCGGCAACTTGCTTGGTTACCGAGCCGAGCTGTTTGGTGATTTCAGCTTTGCTCAATTCTGGTTTGTCTTGGCCGATTGCCAACGTGGAGCTGGCGGCAAGCAAAGTCCAGAACATTGCTGATTTCAAGTTTCGTAATCCACGGATTCCAAAATCGTTCAGGCTCATCAATTTCATGGGGATCTTACCGAAAACAAAGCCAAACAGTAATCGAGACAATGAATGTAGCTGAGGCAGTCTTTAGACTACTAAGGATAGCGGTTGGAGGGAACAGTTGTACTCTCCGCATTGCCCAAGAAGTGTCGGGTAGATTCAGCGAATGGACAATATATAGGGTGAAATCGCTGCAATTGGGCAATTTGGGCTGCTAATTGTTGTCCAGCCAACGGGCTAAGATGACCCCCAAAGCAACGGCTGCGACGAACATGATCGTTAGGCCGACTACGATAACCCAGCGGCTCATCCGGCGAGTTGGTGCGGAGGCGGGCGTAGGAGAAGGGGGGGTGGGGCGAGGGCCTGTAGAGGCCGTCTGGGGGCCCTTGGGGGCTGCTGGGACCGGTTTGTTTTGATTGGGGTTGGGTGTCGTCTGGGTACCAGATCGTTTGGCGGCGGCAGCGGCCGAAGGGAGTTTCTTGGCAATCTCAGCTTCCAAATCGATCGTACTTCCTACCGATGAATCGGCATTCTGGAAAGACACTGGCAACATCACACCACTATCCGAGGTCGACAGGCTGGAGCGAGATCGTCCACCCATGGTGTCGCCACCTGCATTGTTGACCGTATCGACGTCGGTTGCTGCGCGACGTGTTCCCGAGCCAGTTCGGTCACTGGATACTTCCGTGCCTAAACCGATCGAGGAGTCGATGCCTGAACGCGATGCGCGATCGGCTACTTCTTTCTTATATTTCTCTAACCATTGTTCCAAGACTTCTGCGACCGTCGTGCAGTTGGGATACCGAAACTTCGGATCCTTTTGAATCATCTTGAAGCAGATACCCTCTAACTCGCCAGGCACTTCAGGCCTTTCAGCTCGAATGTCGGGTGGCATCGTCGATTGATGCTTGGCAATTCTTTGAGCAATGGTCCCTTCAGGAAACGGTGGATGGCCGGTCAGCAGAAAATACATCGTGCAACCTAAGCCATAGATGTCAGCTCGTGAATCGACTGTGTGGCTATTGAGAGCTTGCTCTGGAGCTAAGTAATCTGCCGTCCCTAAAACCTTGTCGTTGTAATCAATGGTCAACGAAGCTTGTGTGTCATCTGAAAAGAGAGCCAACCCCAAGTCGAGCAGCTTGATGACTCCGCTGCTATTGACCAGAAGGTTGGCCGGTTTTACGTCACGATGGATTAGGCCCACATCATGAGCGTGTTGCAAGCCGCGAGCCGCTTGTGCGATATAGTCTGCCACTAAGCCGAAGTCGAGAAATTTTTTATCGGGTTGGTCTTTGTATTTATCGAGTCGGCGTTTCACCATTGTTTGGAGGTCAGCACCATCGACATATTCCATCACGATGTAGTGCGTGTCATTCTCTTGATCGATATCAAAGGCTCGCACAATATTCGGATGGTTCAAAGCGGCAATCGCTTTGGCTTCAAGCTGAAAGCGAGCAAGATAAGAGCTGTTGCCAAGTCGACTCTTAGGCAAAACTTTGATGGCACGCTTGTGATGCATCGCGCGATGTTCGGCGAGATAGACACTGCTCATACCACCCGAACCAAGGTGTCCCAGCAATTTGTGTTTACCGAGAAAGAAACCTTTGTATTTTCCGACGACAAGTTTGTCGGCATGCCACCTCGTGATCAGCTTTTGCTCGATCAACCAGTTGAGTAGTGGCTCGGGATTTTCGTCGAGCGATTCGGTTTGGGTTGGGTTGGGTGGGTTAGGGGCCGGTTGAGCTGAATCGGCTGGAGTAGTCTTGGGAGAGGATGAATGTTGAGCGCGGAATGCCTCCAGGGATGCTTCGAATGCATCCAATTCGACCAGTCCACTTTTGCGAACCAGTTCAATCAGTTTCTCGGTGGATACTTTGGCCATTCCTGCTGCCTGTGCCCTGCCTGTCGCCTATCCTCACAACGCCTCATTGCAATTCTTTGTAGGACCGATCTTCTGAGAAAAGATGTCTTTCTGAAAAGCCAGTGTCGAAAAGAAAAGAGCGATGATTTCCCTGCGTCGAGAAGTTTGTTGGATTTAGGACCCTGTGTGTGTTGCCGGCTGCTACGTGTGCCGCCTGCTTTCATTATATACCGACTTGTCAGGAATTTACCCCAGTTTTCAGGCTTACTTGGGTTCCTAGAATGAACAAGATACCAACGGCTGAGAGTCCATTTGAACTACAGTTGGCGGAAAAATCCCCTTTTTTTGGCAATTTCCATGAACCCCAGCTCTCTGTTTTCTAACGCCAATCGTCCTCCCAGGCTTGAAGTTTACTACGATCCGAGCCGACTGCCGCTGCCGGACGTTGTTGGGTGGCTCGATGCCATGGGGATTGCGGCCGTTCACCGCACGCCCCAAGATGCCTCTCCGGAATGGTTGCAAAAGTATGGCTGCTGTTTTCCGTGGGTGGTTGCTGATGGCCGCATGGTTCTCAAGGCGGGCTTTCAACGATCGCACCTCGAACGATTGGCACAGCGGTGGTTCGGCACCGCGTTGGTAGTTTGGCTGCGCACACCCAAACGAGTGTCCCAAGAGTTGTCCTCTTTCATCAAGCCAGAAGGAAAGCCGTTTACGATTGCCGGAAGCGGTGCGGCTAAGACTTCCCGAAATCTTCAAGTTTGGGAGACCAGTGGTGATGCGGCGACGGAGTTGTCCGCTCTACTGTTAGAAAGTTTTCGACAGGGGTGGCGGCCGATCCTCTTGGGGACTGAGGCAGATAAGCCACCTGCCGATGCATGGATTGAGTGGGCGATCGACCAGCTAAAACAATACGATATCGTGATCGCACGAAACCAGGATCAAAATGTGGCCATGTTTGGTACACGAGCTTGGCATGGAGAATTATTCCAGAATACCCAGCCAGTCAATCAAGAATGGTTTGTAGGACTCGTGAACAAAGCAAAAGAACTCGGGCTAGCGGTTTCTGAGTTGGATATCGAAGATGTAACTCATCTAAACAACGCAGACTCGATTCATGAGAACGAAAAAAGGGAGTCGCGTTCATGACATGTATCGTAATCGGTGGTGGTGCCATTGGTTTGTCGATCGCTTATCGTTTGGCACAAGAAAAGTATCAAGTGATCCTGCTTGATGAGCAAGAGATGGGGGCTGGAACTTCTTGGGCTGGGGCGGGTATTCTCCCTGCAGCTACGTTAAAAAATGTCGATGATCCATATGAACGACTGCGGGGATACAGCCATCGATTGCATGCTCAATGGGCCAGCGACCTGCAACAGCAAACCGGCATTGATACGGGCTTTCGAAAATGCGGTGGTTGGTATTTGGCTCGCACCAGAGCGGAACGAGCC